>CBFHJL010000012.1:0-40809 GCA_965656195.1 Brumimicrobium sp.
ATTGTCATCTTCATCTTTGATTAGATGTTTACCTTCAGATAATTTTGCAAAAATATAATAGAGGCCTGGTACAATTAGCACTCCGAATACGGTTCCGAAGATCATGCCTCCTAAGGCAGATCCACCAATTGTACGGTTACCGATCGCTCCTGCACCTGTAGCTACAACAAGCGGGATAAGACCTGCAATGAAAGCAAATGAAGTCATCAAAATAGGTCTGAACCGCATTTTGGCTCCTTCAACCGCCGCTTCAAATACTGTAGCACCTCTTTCGTGTTGTTGTACGGCATACTCCACAATTAAAACAGCATTTTTACCGAGTAATCCAACGAGCATAATCATACCAATCTGGGCATAAATATCATTGGCAAGTCCCATCCCTTGCAGAATAAGGAATGAACCAAATATTCCAGGAGGGAGAGAGAAAACCACGGCTAATGGAATAACAAAGCTTTCATATTGTCCTGCTAATACCAGGTAGACAAATACGATTACTACAATGAATATCCAAATGGCTTCATTTCCACGATTCGCTTCATCATAAGAAAGTCCTTCCCAGGCAATGTCATAACCTTGGGGAAGAATTTCTTTTGCTACTTCCTGGATTGCATTGATGGCGTCTCCACTGGTATATCCCTTGGTAGGAACTCCTCGTATCGCAGAGGAGGTGTAAAGGTTGAAACGTGTGATTTCATTCGGACCCTGTGTTTTAGTCATGGTCATGAACGAAGAGTAGGGTACCATTTTATCGTGTTCATTCTTAATATAAAGATCAAGAATGTCACTCGGTAGTCTTCGATACTCTGGGGCTGCTTGTGTGTAAACTTTCGAGAAGTTACCGAATCGGATATATCCTTGTTCGTATGTACTACCGATCAAGACATCAAGATTCGCCAGTGCTTTACCAATGGAAACACCTTTCTGCATGGCAAGCTTGTTGTCTATTTTAAGTTCGTACTGCGGATAATTCGCAGCATAGAAAGTAAATAAGCCACTTAACTCTTTTCGCTCTCTTAAAGCAGCCATGAATTCTTTGTTCATCTTGTCAAACTCTTGATAATCGATCGTTGGACTCTTATCCAACAGTCTGAAAGAGAATCCATCGGACGAACCATACCCTGGGACAGCAGGTGGTTCAAAATATTCGATGATCGCACCAAGGTCAACTGTTTCTTCTTCGAGTTCCTCGATGATTTCTTTAACGGAATGCTTTCGCTCTTCCCAATCCTTCAAGTTAATAATGCAGGTACCAGCATTTGAGCCTCGGCCTTGCGTTAGGATCTCGTAACCTGCAAGGGATGTAACGGATTGGATACCTTCAATTTCCTCTGCGATCAACTGTAATTCACGAGAGACAGCATTGGTACGCTCCAAAGTTGTTCCTGGAGGTGTTTGCACGATTGCATAGATCATTCCCTGATCTTCATTTGGAATAAAACCAGAAGGCAGCTTTTCATTGACCCCAAATATTCCAAATCCAAAAATGATAAGAATTGCAAAAGTCACTACCCGACGATTAACGATTTTTTTTAGTAGCCATGTGTACTTACCGGTTACTTTATCAAAGATTCTGTTAAATCCATCAATGAATCGCGTGATAATCGTTCTTTTCTTCTCTTTGCCATGGTTGTTTTTAAGAATCATAGCACACAAAACGGGTGTCAGTGTTAAAGCCACAACTCCTGAGAGAACAATAGAACTTGCCATTGTAATTGAGAACTGTCTATAGAAAACGCCGACAGGTCCTGTCATGAAGGCGACAGGGATAAATACTGCGGTCATGATCAATGTGATCGCAATGATGGCTCCGCTAATTTCCCCAAGTACTTCTTTTGTAGCTTTAAAAGGCGAGAGGTTCTTTTCTTCCATTTTAGCGTGTACTGCTTCCACGACGACAATGGCATCATCGACCACAATACCGATCGCTAGTACAAGTGCAAACAGCGTGATTAAGTTAATCGTCAATCCGAACATTTGCATAAACATGAATGCACCGATTAATGATACAGGTACTGCGATTACTGGAATTAATGTTGACCTTAGGTCTCCTAAGAAAATGAATACGACAAGCGCTACAAGAATAAAAGCCTCTACAAGTGTATGTATTACTTTATCTATCGAGGCATCTACGAATGTGGATACATCATAATTGATCTCGTAATCCATCCCGGGAGGGAATGTTTCTTTTAATTCTTCGAGTTTCTTTTTGGTGTCTTCGATCACCTGACTTGCGTTACTTCCGAAGTTCTGTTTGAGCATAATAGAGGCTGAGGGAAGTCCATCTTTGTTCGAGTAGATATCGAAGAACTCACTTCCCAGCTCAACATCAGCGATGTCTTTTAACTTAAGGATTTCTCCCTCAGGTGTTGCTCTAACTATGATCTCCTCATATTCCTCTGGTTTGTTAAAACGTCCTTTGTAGGTCAAGACGTACTCAAGCGATTGTGCCTTTTTACCCGAACTTCTTCCGAGTCGTCCAGGTCGGCCGATTACACTCTGATCATCGATGACTTCCAGTACTTCTTCAGTAGAAATATTGTAAGCGCGCATTCGATCAGGTTTTAACCAGATACGCATAGCGTATTGCCGACTTCCTAATATGGTTGCACGTCCCATTCCATTGATACGTTGGATCTCCGGAAGTAAGTTGATATTTGCGTAGTTGTATAAGAACTTTTCATCTGCATCCTCATCTTCACTAAACAAGTTGACATACATCAACATACTTGGTTGAATAGGGGTAATAATCACACCTTCTCGTTGAACGAGAGGAGGTAAGTTGTTCATAACACGATCGATCCTCGTTTTTACATTCACCACCGCAGCATTCACATCGGTACCGGGTTCGAAAATAATTTGAATAGTAGCCTCACCAGCACTGGTTGCATCGGAGGAGATATATCGCATACCTGGTGCGCCGTTAATGGCACGTTCCAACGGTATTAATGTCGAGCGAACCAGTACATCTGCACTTGATCCTGGGTAAGCGATGAAGATATTTACGCGGGGTGGTGCAATTTCAGGGAACTGCGAAACAGGGCGTGTGTTTATAGCTAATAGACCTAAGAATATAATGGCGAGTGATATAGAGATCGCCAAAACAGGTCGTTTAATAAATTTCTTAAACATGACGTTGTGTTTTTTTTGGATTCTACATTACTCAGCTCGCAAGTGAACTAGATCACTCTTTACCCGATCAAAACTGACTTTCTTAAACTTGATCTTGTCGCCGTTTTTAACTTTACGCAATCCTTCAATTAAGATATGGTCATTTGTTTTTAAACCATCAGAGATTACATAAAAGTGCTCCATTTCCTCACTTATAGTTACTTTTCGGGTTTCGAGTTTCCCCTCTTTATCTACCACATAAACATATTTTTTATCGAGGATCTCGAAAGTTGATTCCTGTGGGATGATCATAGCATTCTCGAGCTCCGTAGGTATAAGAATACTACCCGTTTCACCATGGCGAAGGATTTGGTCGGGGTTTGCGAAGGTCGCACGGAAAGCAATGTTTCCGGTTTCATTATTGAAGTCGGCCTCTATTGTTTCTACAATTCCTTGTTGACTAAATATTTTACCATTGGCTAGCTCAAGTTTAACTTTAAGTAAACTATCTGACTTTTTACGCATGGCATAGTCGAGATATTCGGCCTCAGGTACGTTAAAATATACCCACATTTTGCGATTATCAGAAAGTTTTGTGAGTAGCTCTCCTTCATCGATCAGACTTCCTAACCTGACCTCGTGAAAACGTCCTACTATTCCGTCAAATGGTGCTCTAATTTCTGTGAAGTTTAAATGAGCCTGTGAAAGCTGTAATTCAGCTTTAGCCTTGTCGTATTGAGCTTTGGCTAATGCAAGTTCATTATTAGAAACAATATTACTATCTGCCAATTGTTTTGTATTCTGGTATTCTATCTTGGCAAATTCCGCTTCTGCCTTTGACATTTGCATTTCAGCTTGATATACAATAGGCATGATCTTGAACATCAGTTGTCCTTTTTTGACAAATTGACCTTCATCCACATAGATGTGTTCTAGATAGCCACGCTCTTGAGAACGCAGTTCTATATGGTTTATAGAACGGATTTGAGATACGTACTTTCTGTAGATTGTTGTATCCCTTAATACTGGGTTTGTTACTGTTAGAGTTGGTGTTTCTTTGTGGTGGTGATGCTCTGATGTACAACTTTGTATTCCAATAGTTAGTATCAATGCAGAGAGCATGATTAATTTAAATTTCATAATTGTATTTGTTTAAGAAAATGAAAAATTGCTGCTAGCTAGTTAAGCAGTCGTAAACATTTAGCTTTATACGCTACTTAAGCGAATTAAAGCCGTATACAATTATGAGTGTGGGATTTTCCAGGAGTGGAGAAGAAGAACCAAAGATCTTTCTGATCTAAATTTTAATGCTTTACAATTACAAACCAGTCTTAATTTATTCACTTTTTCAGCTTCATAAATTAGAGACTTACTTAATGTCGACCATTGAAAATAGCCATAATTCTTCTCGTTTTCCAGATCTGACTCTTCTAAAGACTCGAAGTCTTCAGGAGTTTCTGTGTCTTCTGAATTCTCTAAAGGAAAGTTTTGGGAATTATCAATTGGGTCCTTTGATTTATCCGAGGTCACATGAGTTATGTCGGGATTTGTCTGATTATAAGTAGAAGAGGATCTATCAAAAACAGAGTTGGAAAACAAACTCAGTAATAAAGAGAATCCAACAAAAATGAAAGTTAGGCTCAAAAGCACACTAGGCTTTTGAAGCTCTTCATGATTTTGTCTATCCTTTTTATATCTAACCAACATAACAGGACAAATTTATAATCTTCATGCTTACATTTCTCGATTTTAACTAATATTTAAGATTATTCTTTTTATATTTGATTAAATAATTACCAATTGATAGATTAAAATATGAGCACTCATCTTTCTTTAAATTTAAAATTGTTACGTAAGAATCGTGGTTTTTCTCAAGAAGAGGTGGCTAAAAAACTTGATCTTACTCGGTCCTCGTATAGTGGTTATGAAAATGGAGTAGCAGAACCAGGAATTGAGAACCTAGTAAAGTTGAGTTCATTTTTTAAAATACCTTTAGATGATTTATTAAAGAAAGATTTATCTAAACTCTCCGATGCAGAATGGAAGTCAATTGCAAAAGGTGTTTATGTTGACGTAAAAGGTTTGAAGCTTCGAGTGCTAACAGCATCTGTTTCAGAATCAAATGAGGAAGTCATAGAGATGGTCCCCGAAAAGGCAAGAGCAGGATATACTCTTGGATATGCTGACCCTGAGTATATAAAAGTACTTCCAACTTTTCAATTACCATTTTTGAAAAGAGATAGAAAGTATCGTTCTTTTCCTATTTCTGGTGATAGTATGCCTCCCGTTTCGGAAGGTTCACATGTTATAGGAGAATATGTTCAGAATTGGGAGAGTATAAAGGATGGACAGCCTTGCATTGTGATTACAAAAGATGATGGCATTGTTTTTAAAATAATCCATAAAATACCTAATAAAAGAAATAAACTTCAATTGTCATCCACAAATCCAGTTTATCAGCCTTATATTGTAGATGTTAATGAAATAATTGAATTGTGGAAATTCGTTAACTATATTGCACATGATCTTCCAGAAATGGCTGTTGCCGAAAATGATCTTGTGAAGTCGGTAAAAGTTATTCAAAAGCAGGTAAATGAATTGTCCACTTACATAAAGAGAGATTAATTTCAGGTGATGTTGGTTGAATATCTCAAAAACTGATATTAATCATCTTTTTTGCTGTTTAAACTCATTTATATGTCCAAAAGAAAAGTTCATATTTGCATTTGGATGGCATTAAAATTAATTTATATCAAAGAGATCAATTTAAACGATCTTTTAGCGACTCAATTAGAAAAAGTTAAGTTCGAAGATGATCTTGTACTTTTTTATGTTGAACTAAAAGAGTTTGATGAGAAGTTGATTCCTATGATTTCTGACCTTCCAGATTTACGTTTGAGAAAAGTAGAGCGGAGAGTGACTAGATGGATTAAAGAGAAAATAGGTCATATAAAGAATTTTGAGGTTTTAGTTTTTAATGGTCGTCCAAATAAATTAAATCCTAAATATGACTTGTCTATTGAAGCAGGTCAAAGATTTGATGTTCTCCTCAACCCAGGTCACGAACCGAGATTCGCTAATTATCTTAATCATTTCGCAGGCTCTCATCAAATCAAGTATCTATCTCTAGGTGACTTTAGCGATCAGGATATAAATACGTAGCCTTAATTGATTTTTTGAGCCAATAATTGATGTAGAGAAAATTCCACAATTTTTAAGTATTTTTGAACTAAGTGATTCGAAAGTTGTTCCAATATAGGGTCAATTATCTTAAGAATTATTATGGATAAAAAAACACTATTAATTGTTGATGACGAATGTGACATAAGGTCGTTATGCAAGTGTGTTGTTGAAAGAAATTTTGATGATTTTGACATCATAGGTGCTCAATCCATTGGAGATGCGATAAAACTTTTAGCTAACCATACGCCAGACGTTGTTCTTTTAGATTTAGAAATGAATGATGGAATTGGGTTTGATTTAATCCCTCATTTGAAAGATGCTAATCCTGAAGTAAAAATACTTATAGTTACTGCATATACTCAGAGTGAAGAACGTCAAAAAGCACTGAACCTTGGCGCTTATGGACTTTTGGGTAAACCTTTTCGGTCTGAGGAGCTTGTTGAAAACATTCATCAAATGATTTATATGTAAGCTCATGGTGAAAAGTAAAATACTCATTATTGACGATGATGTGGATATTTGCACATTGCTAAAGCGTTTTCTTGAACGTAAAGGATATGTTGTATTAGTAGCTTTTAAGGGGCAGGATGGTGTTGATAGTGCGTTGAAGAATGATGTTGATATTGTTCTTACGGATTTTCGACTCCCAGATAAAGATGGACTAGAGATTATAAAGGAAATAAAAAATAAGAAACATCACGTACCAATCATTGTGATTACAGGTTACTCAGATGTAAGTCAGGCTGTTAAATCTATTAGATTAGGTGCTTATGAATATGTTACAAAGCCTATATACCCGGAAGAAATCTTGTTAAAGATTGAGCAAGCACTACAGAAGAAATATCAAGGGGAAAGTCAGTCAGAACAAAAAGAAGAGAAATCTAAACCTATATCAAATAAGATATCTAGTTCAAAGAAGAAGGCTGTTCAGCCTGATGCAGATATCCTTCAAGGCAATAGTGCTAAATCAAAGAGTATAAGGAAGCTTATTGAGCTAGTTGCACCAACTTTAATGACGGTTGTCGTTATTGGTGAAAGCGGTACAGGTAAAGAAATCGTTGCACGTCTTATTCACAATACTTCAGATCGAAAAAACGAGCCCTTTATCGCCGTAGATTGCGGAGCTTTACCTCAAGATCTAGCTACAAGTGAATTGTTTGGACATGTAAAAGGAGCTTTTACTGGAGCTTCTAGTGATAAAAAAGGTCATTTTGAAATGGCCGATGGAGGCACTCTTTTTTTAGATGAAATAGGAAATCTTTCATATGATAATCAAGTAAAATTACTTCGTGTATTACAGGAGCGGGTTGTGCGCAGAATGGGAAGCGAAAAGGATATCCCCGTCAATGTAAGAATTATCGTGGCGACGAATGAAGATCTAAAGAAAGCCATGGAATCTGGAAAGTTTAGAGAAGATATTTATTATCGCATTAATGAATTTAAAATATCCCTCCCTCCATTAAAAGATAATACAGATGACTTGGGTGATTTGGTAGCTTTTTTCATAGATAAATCTAATGCTGAACTCGGTAAAAATATAGAAAGTGCTGATTACGCTGTGATGAAAGCATTTAAAAGTTATTCATGGCCTGGAAACATTCGTGAGCTAAAGAATGTTATTAAAAGGTCTGTTTTACTTTCGGAAGGTAAGAGAATAGAGGCTGACTCGTTGCCCTTTGAAATACTCCATCCTACAGAGTCTGTTGAAACTGAGGAAATGTCCTCTTTGCTGCTTAAAGATGTGGTTGAAAATGCTGAATCTAAAGCGATAATGAGGGCTTTAGAAATAACAAAAAACAATAAGAGCAAATGTGCTGAATTGTTAGGTGTAGATCGTAAGACGCTTTACAACAAGATGAACGCATATGGCCTTTTAGAAAAGAATGACTAAACCAAAACTTACATATTATAATTATTTCTTGTTCTTGAGTCTGATACTCATAGCTGGATATATGATGACATCATTGTATTTTTTGAATCGAACCAATGATTCCGGTCAGAGAGCTGCAGAGTATGGTAAAACAGTGGAAAGGACAAACGCTGTAATTAATCAAACTTATCATTTGGAAGGTTTAGGCTTCGGTTATTTACTCAATAATTGTGAAGACACGTATGCTGAATATGAGCGTTATAAAAACATTTTATTTGCACAGTATGATACTCTGAAAGTACATTGTGAAAGAATGAATATAGCTTATGAACATGCTAAAGACTTACACCCACTCGTACAGCGTAGAATATCTATTATGGATGACCTCATCAGGCAAGACTCTTTGCATACAATGTCTCATGAGGCTAGAATAAATCATATGAATGTTGGTGATGAAATCACGGACAGTATTATTATTAAGCTTAAAGAGATACGTGAAGTAAATGCTATTAAAAGGATAGACAGTCAAGATTTGGCATCAAATTATAATAGGAATGCTATTTTCATGCTTTCAGTTTTCGGAATAGTAATGCTCTTTATAGTATTTATAAGCTTTCAGAGAATGAAAGTAGCGCTTATTCAAAATGAACAGAATGTTCAAGAAATTAATCAAATCAATTTAGAGTTGAAATCAGTTAATGAAAATCTGGAGAATTTTGCATATGTTGCTTCTCACGATTTGAATGAGCCACTAAGAAAAATCAGAACTTTTGGTGATCTGGTAAGATCTGAAATGGATAGTGAAGAAGCGAATCAAGAGATTGTTATTTCGCATATTGAAAGAATGCAGAATGCGTCAAAAAGAATGCAACAACTAATCAATGATTTACTTTCATACTCAAGAGTTTCTAGGGATTTTAACGTTGCGGAAAAAGTAGATATAAGAACTGTAGTTAGTCTTGTTTTAAATGATCTTGAAATCCGCATAAAAGAAACTGATGCTGATATCCAGATTCAGCGCCTTCCTGAATTGATTCGTGCAGATGAAATACAAATGCGTCAACTTTTTCAAAACCTGATCAGTAATGCAATTAAATTTAGAAAGCTCGACGAAAAACCTGAAATCGTAATTGATTCAGAGCTCGTTAGTTCAGATGATGTTCCCTTTGAAGAGGCCAAAGATTTAAATGCAAAACAATACTGGAAAATCGATATTACGGATAATGGAATTGGATTTGATCAACAATACGATCAAAAAATCTTTGCTGTTTTTCAACGACTTCATGGGAGGTCTGCTTATGAGGGAACAGGTATTGGGCTGTCTGTTTGTAAAAAGATCTGTGAAAACCATAGAGGCTTTATTTTCGCGTCTTCTGAGAGTGGCAAAGGTGCGACTTTTTCAATTTATTTACCAATCACTTAGTCATGAAACTAAAAGTATTAATCATTGATGATGATGAAGATGATTATGTAATAATGAGTCATCATTTGTCACGAATAAATACTCAGGAGTATGAAGTTTTTTGGTGTAAGGACTTTGATTTAGCGGAGCAAGAAATTCTGAGGAATGAACATGATATATATTTAATTGATCACTTCCTTGGCAGAGGAGAGGGGATCGAGATAATAGAGAAAGTAAGATCTCGAGAATTCTTAAAACCTCTAATCCTTTTAACTGGAGCGGGAAATATTCAGGTCGATGAAAGGGCTATGGAAATGGGGGCTTCTGACTTTATTGTTAAAAAAGAAATAAGAGTTGACACCTTGGAAAGATCTCTGAGGTATGCAATGGAGCGCTATAATCAGCAAGTGTATATCAAGGCTCAGGAAAAGAAGTATAGAAGTTTGTTTGAGTTGAGTATGGAGCCTTTACTAATCTTAAATGAACAGCATTATATACATGAGTACAATGCTGCTTTCGTAGAGGCTTTTCACGATCAAGATACGCCAAGTAATCATTTGCTAAACTCTCCTTTTAAAAATTTGTTTAAATATGATTTTGACTTTGATAGCTTAATAGAGAGACTTAAAAAAGATGGGTTTGTTCAAGGCTTTAAGACAAGCATGAATAATGGGAGTAAAGACATTGTAGTAATATTGTCCATTGCTCATTTGCCTTCAGGTGATGATTCAGACAAAGGGAAATTTCACGTTGCTATCAATGATGTTACAACATTAATGGAGAAGGAAGATGAGCTCAAGAAGGTTGAAAAGTTAAGTATGACGGGTAGAATGGCACGTATGATAGCACATGAAGTTAGAAACCCACTGACGAATATTAACCTTGCATTGGGCGAACTCGAAGAGCTTACTGAAGGAGTTGAAGATGCAGCGGTTTTTCAATCTATGATCTCTCGAAATACAGAACGTATTTCAACGCTGATCGATGAATTATTGAAGTCGGCTAGACCAGCAGAGTTGGAAAAATCTCAAACCTCACTTCAAAGAATTCTAGAGGCTGCTATGGAATTTTGTCAAGATAGAATTGATTTGCTCGATATTAAAATTGAATCTGATGTTCCGGACAACCCAATTACAGGATTTTGGGATGCCGAGAAACTTAAGATAGCACTAGTTAATATTATGACAAATGCCATTGAAGCGATGGATGAACAGGATTATCCAGAATTATCAATCATTCTTACTGAAGAAAATGATCGGCCTATTCTTTTTATTAAAGATAATGGAAAAGGTATGGACGAAGAAGCTCAGCAGAGTTTGTTTGATCCTTTTTTTACTGGAAGAAAAGGTGGTCTTGGATTAGGAATGACAGCTACATTTAATATTATCAATATGCACAATGGTGGAATTCGCGTTCAATCAACTGTAGGCAAAGGAACTGAGTTTAAACTTACGTTATAGTCAATTATTTATTGGAATTTTTTCACGAATCTTTCCCAGTCAAATTTCACAAGAATAATTATTAATAATGCAGCTTGTGTAGGTATGATGTATCTCACTATTGCACCCACAACAGGGGTTGTCCATCCTACAATTAAGCTAACTATAGTTGCCATTATACCTAAACTCCAGAGCATTCGTTTCTCTTGAATAGTAATTGCCCTTTTGAAAACAAAAAGGGTCATAAACAATCCAATAAGGTAAATAAGATTCTCTATAAATGCCGGTACAGCAAGCCAAGTGTTATGTTTGTGAGGTAATGGTCGAACAAGAGTATTGAATAATACTTCTGGGATCATTTTGGTCATGGTTCCTAAATTGTCTTTGATAGGGGTGACTTTAATTCCGCTTCCAGCCTTTGACATTTGGATAGATATATTGAAAGTGTCACCTACGCCTCTCATCGTCATTGGAATTCTATTGAAATTATCATTTTTATTCATGTGCATAGCACCTGTTGGTTCAAGAAGAACGGCCTTTTTATCTTCAATTGAAAACTTATTGCGATTATTATAGTAGATGTAATAGTAGTATCCCTCTTCTGCGTCTAAATAGAGTCCGCCATCCCTAACATTCATGAAGTCCTCTTGCTGTTTGGATATTACATGTGTCATTTTTGAAAGATTCTCAGTTAGAAAAAGTCCGCCCGAGGCAATTAAACCATATACAGCCAAGTTAAACAAGGCGTATTTAGTCATGTTTGAGAATAAATAGTAGTAGATAAGACCTAATAGAACTGCGATAAAAACATAAGGTTTGAATCCTACAAGAAGAAGCCCCCCAATAAGGATTCTCCAAATCCTTCTCTGAAAAGGTAAAACATCAAAAATACCCCTTAAGAATATAAATAAACCAAGTATGAGGAGCGGTTCTTTGATAATACTGCTGCTCCAAAAGGAAATACTTGGAGCAAGAAGGATAATAAAGATTAATAATGAGGGAGGGACAGTGCTCTTCTTCTTTAAAAATTGAAATAAATCCACTCCTCCCATAAAAGAGGCGAAACTAAATAAGATGAAATGAATATAAACACTTCCGTTGCTTATAAATAGCAGTAAAGCATTGCTACGCATAACATTTCTCGAATCATTCAAAAGAAATTGACTACCTGCATTCCAATGATTCGTTTGTGATAAATAGCTATTCACAAATTCTGGGGAATCATTAGTTCCAAAAAGAAATTTTAGAAAGTCAGCGGGAGAATCATAAGCTATAGCATGAAGTATTTTTGATTCTTCGAAAAACCGACCTGCATCAGCAGTTAGTTCGCCACCCCCATAATATTCTGTATAGATGAATAAAAAAATATATGCGTAACCGAATTTGAATAGTAATGTTATCGGGAGAGTAAATTGATTTAGCTCATCTATCCTATTCTTATTAACTCTCCAAGCAATGAAGAGGGTTAAAAGCAGATAGCCTATTAGTAGAAAGGAACTCAATATTCAGGTTTTTAACAAAAATAAGAATTCGTTTGATAAAACCTTTTTCTCTTTGAACATTACATTTTAACAAATGAATATCGAAAAGTTGTAACCGAAACAAGTAATGTGTGAGTGCTGAAAGTTTATTTTTGCTGAGATGGAAGATACTTATAGACATAAGGGTATGCGTCGTAATCTAATCGATGCTTTGAAAGGAAGAGGAATAAGGGAAAATCAAGTACTTGATGCATTTGATAAAGTACCTAGACACTTTTTTCTAGATTTGGCTTTTGTTAATCAAGCATACTCAAATATGGCTTTTCAAATTGGCGCAGGTCAAACGATTAGTCATCCTTATACAGTTGCATTCCAAACGGAATTACTCCGAGTTAAAAAGGGACATCGTATTTTAGAAATTGGCACCGGAAGTGGATTTCAAACTTCGATACTTTGTGCGATTGGAGCAAGAGTAGTTTCAATTGAACGTCAAGGAGAATTATTCCAGAAAGCAAAGAGAATAATTCATGCTTTAGGCTATACTCCGAAACTTTTCTATGGTGATGGATATAAAGGAAAGCCATCTTATGCGCCATATGACAGTATTATTGTGACATGTGGGGCTCCATTTTTACCCGAAGCTTTGAAAGATCAAGTAAAGCCTGGGGGAAGAATAGTTATCCCTATTGGAAAGGGTGATCAGCAAGTTATGACGGTTTATGAGCATAAAGGTGAAGAGGGTTGGGATATAAAAGAATATGGTGATTTTAGTTTTGTACCAATGCTAGAGAAAACGGCAAAATAATGGAGGAACTTTCACCACTGACTATATCGAATTCAGTTAGGAAAAATCCTACTGTGCTATTTACGAAGTCTCGGGAGAAGTATTTGTTAAGTGCACCTGTAAATGGAACCAACCATGTCGATAGTGAGCTGTATTGTTTTATCTATAATCATTTTAAAATAATATCCTTCAAGAAGGGTGTTTTTTCATTTCAAGGTAAGAAATATCTTTGCAACGAGAAAATAGATGGAAGTGTTTTAATGCATGAATGGCTTTCATTTCAATGGGGAAATAAACGTAATTTTAATAGGTTCATTCGTGCCAAATCATTATTTGATATGTTTTTGGTGGATTTATTCTTCCCAATATTTAAGCCCTCTGAAAAGTGGATAGTTCCAGGGGTAAAGGATCAGTTTAGAATTCACCCCTTTCCTGCTTTAAAGGATAATGAACTCTTTTTTGAAGCTAAGAATATTAGTTCAGTTGGCTTGCACGATCCTTCCATAAAATCATTTTTTCGATACATGAAATCTGATTTAATGATGTTTTTGGAAGAATTTACTGAACTGCATCATGAAAAGTTCATGGTGGACCTGAAATATAGAATAAGCTTATATCCTGAACTTAGGAATCATTATTGGGCTGAGGTACAGCAATGTTTTGAACCAGTATTCATTAACTTTTCTAAGGCGGAAGTTAAAAATTACATTTTGCAATTATAAATGGAATCATTTTACTCTTTAATTTATTATCGCCCAAATAGTCTTACGGACGAATTGCTTGTAGTTGGAATTTTAGCCAGTGGAGGTGAAGGGCCCTTTATTCATATATCAAGACGACGATTGGATTTGTTGAAAAAAACGATTCATTCTAGTCAGTATACATCGATCAATCGTCATTTTAAGAATTTATCTCGGTCGGTGAATGCAGATCGAAAAGCACCTAATGAGTTGTTACTTTTTGATCCAAATTATTCGAAAGAAAGATTGGAAGACTTAAATAAGTATACAAAGGGTGCTGTGATATACAGCGCTCCGATCACTATTAATGAATGGCTGAATGAATCTTTTTTTATGGAATTGGTGAAGCATTTTTTAGGGGATCCATCTTCTAGTGTTTCACGCAAAAAACGACCCGTTTTTCACTTGAAGTGGAAAGCATTCTGCAGGTCGAATCAGTTTGATGCTTGGGCAAGAGATAGGAAAGTTTCAGACTTGAAAGATCTGTCTCTTCCAATTAATTTAGATCTCTTTTCTGACCAGAAAAAGCAAATAGTTAAGGCAATTGACTTTGACTTAAAACCAGATAATGTGCGTCGAAAAATCCATGAAGTCTTACTCGTTGCTGATGTATTTAAGGACTTCGAAATCAAATTGGTGTATCCAGGACCTCGAAAATCTTCAGGAAAAGAGTTACTAAAATCAATAGACGGCACAGTTGATAACATTAACCTCACGAAATTCACTGAATTCCGAGGGAATTCGTAACTTGTCAAGATGAAGGAAAAGTGGAAGAGGTATTATCCTTATTTCCTGGATTTGTGGCAATACATTGTGATTATCATCCTGTTTGTTTTGGCAGTGATATTTATTCTTTAGTGATTGTTAGGAATAACCTTTGATTCAGACCAACGAAGGTCTGTAATTACACGTATTTAACGATATACATGAATATGAAAAATATACTATTTGTAGCTATCCTTGTTTTATCAGGGACATTTCTAGGCGCTCAAAATCATCACTTGAATTTATTATCTACTATTGACTATGATGCATTGCATGACACTGAACTTAATGATGTTTGGGGTTACGTAGATGAGAATGGTAATGAATACGCATTGGTTGGTGCAGAGAAGGGGGTCTCTATCGTGGATATTACTGACCCTCAAAATCCTGTAGAGGTTTTTTGGCATCAAGGTACCTCAAGTGTTTGGAGAGACCTAAAAGTCTTCGGCGATTATGCCTACATTACGACTGAAGCAGATGATGGTCTTTTGATTATTGATATGACGCCTTTACCAGGAAATCCAATCATTTCAACGACTAACTATTTTGGAAATGGAAACAATTGGTCTTCTGCACATAATATATACATAGATGAAAATGGTTACGGGTATATTTTTGGAGCGAATAGAGGTGAAGGAGGTGTTATTATATTAGATTTATTTACTGACCCTATGAATCCGCAAGAAGTGGGTCAGTTTGATAACTGGTATGTGCATGATGGATACGTGAGGAACAACATTATGTATCTTGCACATATTTACGATGGTTTCTTTTCAATTGTTGATATTTCTGATTTTTCAAACCCTCAAGTTTTGGGTACAAAAGAGACACCATCGAGCTTCGCACATAATATTTGGCCAAGTACGGATGGTAATTATGTGTATACGACTGATGAAGTTTCTGATGCTTATTTAGCTGCTTATGATGTTTCTGATCCATCCAATATTTTCGAAGTAGATCGAATTCAGTCTAGTCCTGGTTTCGGTACTGTTCCTCACAATGCTCATGTTAATGGTGACTTTTTAGTTACATCATACTATGCTGATGGAACGACTATCCATGATATCACAGATCCTGAAAATATGATTGAGGTAGGTCGATATGATACATATCCTGGTAACGCTGACTTTACAATTGGTAATTGGGGAACTTATCCATTTTTACCTTCTGGTAATATTATTTCTACTGATATTGAATATGGATTCTTTGTGCTTGGACCGAATTATGATTATGCTGCTAAATTAGAAGGTAAAGTTACTGACGATAATACTTCAGATGTAATACAAGGTGTATCAGTTACAATCACTGGCGATCCTCAGATTGAAAATACTGATTTGAACGGTGATTATAAAACCGGTATGGCAGAAGGTGGGACTTATGACGTAGTTTATGATCGTTATGGATATGTTCCGCAAACCATTTCAACCAACCTAACAAATGGAGATACCCTAGTTCAAAATGTCTCATTGGTACCTCTCCCTGAATTCTCATTATTGTTAAAAGTAGTCGATTCGAATGGTGATCCTATTCTTGGCGCTGATGTGCGTATAGAGCATACAGAGAATACATTTGATTTCCAGACCAATGGGGTAGGTGAGGTTCAAACAATACTTTACTACGAGGATGATTACTATGTTTCTGCAGGGAAGTGGGGATACGTTACAGATTGTATTTCAGAATTTATAGATGAGAATACGGAAGAAATAACCCTTGTGCTGCAGGAAGGTATTTATGATGATTTCTCTTTTGATTTTGGATGGTCTACTACTTCAGATGCTGAAGCAGGTGATTGGGAAAGAGCTATACCGAATGGTGAATTAGTTAATGGAAATTATCCAAACCCAAATGTTGATAGTCAGATGGATTGTGGGGATTACGCTTATGTAACTGGTAATACTCCAGATACGGAAGGTAATGTAACTGATGGGCAGGTAATTTTAATTTCTCCGGTTTTTGATATTACAGCAATCAATGATCCTTACGTGAGTTACTTTCGTTGGTTCTTTAATTTTTATGGTCCACAGCCAGTAAATGATACATTATTTATTGTTTTATCCAATGGAACTGATTCTGAAGTGATTGATAAAGTAGGCTCTGAAGTAGGCGAGTTTGATCAATGGATATTCTCTAATAAACGTGTGTTAGATTATATTACTCCAACATCTACAATGCAATTATTCGTTAGTACTTCAGATTATGACGCAACAGTAAATATTGTAGATGCTGCATTTGATCGCTTTCGAGTTACCGAAGGTAGTATTGCGAATGTTGAGCCTGAAGAACCCATCTCGAATGCAGCTGTAGCATATCCGAACCCATTTACGAATCAATTAACGGTGAAGGGAGAAGGAGTATCGCTTTCTGAAATAGAGCTGTTGAATATACAAGGACAGAGAGTACCAGTTGAACTATCTAAGAATGGAGAAGAAATAACAATTGATATTGAAAAAAATGTCACAGAGGGTGTATACTTCTTACATGTAGGTAGAAAAGTACTTAAGTTAATCAAGAAGTAATAATTAATTAATTCGAGCTCTTTTTGAGAAACAACTGCCATTCTATAATACCCCATAGAATGATGAATATGAATTGGGTTAGCCTCAAATCTAATCTTAAAGCCCTGTTCATGATTAGGTGAAAGATTAAATAGAGTATTATTGGATAAATCAATCGAACAATAAATTTTAATCCATTATTCAGTTTACTAATTCTATTTCTAAGCTCTTCAATCATCAATCTTAAGATAAAAAAAAAGCACCTCATTAGGTGCTTTTTAATTCATTATTAAAACGATTATATTTTTCTCTCGTAACGAGAAATAATATCTTTTTTAAGTGATTTCATAACCAAAGCATCTTTGGTCAATTCCTGAATCACGAATTTTTCTACGATCACTGTGTCAGGCTTAGTATATCTTAATATTAAATTACCATTTTCATGAAATTCCCATTGACCTGAATTACGTTGTTCAATTTTTTGAACCCCATCTTCGTTTCTAGCTTCTGTGATAGAGTCGTATACACGGAAGTATCCATTATCCTCAAAATAGGTAACAATCGACGTAGGCTCTTTTTCAAAATCTTTTGATTTGTCCCCTGCAGAATTTTTACGATTGACAAGGACCCATCGTTTTGATAGTTTTTCGCTATCTGTTGGCTCTTTACTCGTCTCTTCCGTATTCCCGATTTCGTTGGGTTTTGGACTAGGATCATTCTTGTCTTCACTTGTGTTGCAAGATGCAAGAATTAAAGTGCTTAATAGCAATGTGTAAAATATTTTCATGTTGAATTTTTTCAATTGTTGTGACTACACAAATATATAAAAATTCACTATTTACTTAGCGATAGTTAAATATATTTGACGTAAAGAATAATATTCATGACCTTAATGATTGATAACTATTTTTTTTGTTTTAGATATGTTCTCATTGATCACAAGACGCAAAATGTATATTCCATTGTCTAATGCACTGATATTTATGGTTTCAGCTTCTTCTCCAGCAATAACGGTAACACCGTTTGATGATATTAATTCGTAGCTAGTAAATCTTGATAGGGATTGAATAGTCAGAATATCTGACGAAGGATTAGGAAAAACGTGAATAGTACTGTTGTCCTCTAATGCTTCAATAGACAGTTCGCATTCCTCTAAATTTGATGGGTTGGAAATTAGGCTTCCGTTTTGTACGTCCCAGCTTTCCCATGATCCTCCATTTGTATTTGTCCATGAATTTAAGTCAAACGTATTTGTTCCTCCTAAAACGCCAGGAATTTTACAAACTTCCAATGCACCACCAGCAGCGGGATTCCAATTTAAGGGTTGTCCTGCTGTGAATGCATTAGGACCTTCAAGAGCGCAATTTAGTCTCAAAAAATAGGCGTAATCCTCATAAGATGGATGTTCTCCAAAAACGGCTGCCTGACCAGAACCATCTATGCAAATTGCAACATACTCGTCTGCAGCTATTCCATAATTCATTTCGCCATTTTCAGTTAAGAGCTGAGCCATGAAAACAGTTTGTCTTCCTTTTCGATCAGGGTTATCGTAATGTGTATCCGTAATCGTATTTGAAAGAAAAGGTAAGCTAAGGAAGTCGTTTTCTACCGTAAGATTAGAGTCAAAAGGATCACTTAGAGCATCTGTTGAAGTGATGGTTCCGTTTTCAGCATTGAAATAATACTCTCCCAGAATTGCCATCCCGGCACTTGTGCCGCCAATTGGTGCCTGGTCAGTATTGACGTGAGAATTCAATAGATCTTCTATTGGGCTACCTTTCCAGTAAGATTCATATAAAAATTGATCGCCGCCTGCGATCCAAATTGCTTCGGCATTTGCAATTCTTCGCTGAACAAAACTATTTTGGCTAGCAGAAGCATTATTGAAAACGATAGTTTCTACAGACTGAAGATTCGCACCAAGTTGATTGAAGAAATAATCATTGTATCCATCGCTACCACTTGCTCTAATTACAACTACATTTCCTCCGTCAGCTTTGTCTAAAAACCAACTAGATCCTTCATCGTTTTCCGTTGCTCCACCCATTAGACAAATTCCAAAAGATGGTGAAGTGGTGATGTCAGATGTATCTCCAATATGGTAATAGCTAAAATCCTGGCTAAACAGAGTAGGCGACAGAAATAAAAACAGTGCTATGATTAATCGCATTTTGAAACTTTTTAAAGTCAAATTTAAGGAAAAGAAAAAAGAACACTCAATAACTAAACTGAATATTATATTTGAATACAATTCGCGTAAGTAGAATAAACGCAGGTTTTATTTTTTTATATTTGTCGGACATGCCTGAAAAACTCAACATATCTTTTGTGATTCCTCTCTATAACGAGGAAGAATCGCTACCAGAACTTCATGAGTGGATAATCTCCGTAATGGATGATAATAATCTTTCTTTTGAGATAATATTCATTGATGATGGTAGTAAAGATCAATCATGGACTGTTGTGGAATCTTTAAAGGCAAAAGATGATCGAGTTAAAGGAATTAAGTTTCAACGAAACTACGGTAAATCTGCCGCTTTGCAAAAAGGGTTTGAGGCAACCAAAGGAGAGTTTGTTGTGACCTTAGATGCTGACTTGCAAGATTCCCCAGAGGAAGTTCCAGAGATGATTAGAATGCTTAGAGAAGATGACTATGATTTGGTTTCAGGTTGGAAAAAGAAGCGATATGATCCTATCAGTAAGACCATACCTACCAAATTGTATAATTGGACTGCTAGAAAGCTGACAGGTATATATCTACATGATTTTAATTGTGGATTGAAAGCTTATAAGTCCTCAGTGGTAAAGAGTATTGAAATCTATGGAGATATGCACAGGTATATTCCGCCATTGGCTAAGTATGCTGGTTTTACTAAAATAGGAGAAAAGGTCGTTCAGCATCAGGCTAGGAAATATGGTACAACGAAATTTGGCCTTAATCGATTCGTAAATGGTCCTTTGGATTTGCTTTCTGTAGTTTTCATGGGTAAATTCGGTAAGAAACCTATGCATTTCTTTGGCTTCATAGGAACTTTACTTTTTATTCTTGGGTTTGGTATCGCTCTTTATTTAGGTATTGATAAAATCATCAGCTTGTTCAATGACGCTCCTGCCAAACTTATTGCGGATAGAACAGAATTCTATATTGCACTTGCTGCCATGATAATAGGAAGTCAATTCTTTCTTGCAGGATTTGTCGCTGAATTAATCGGCAGGAATTCTTCATCAAGAAATGTTTACCTCGTAGAAAAGGAGATCTAGAATGTCAATACCTATTCCAAATATCGATGAATCATGGACACTCTTTATCGATAGAGATGGTGTGATCAACAAGAGAGATTTTGATGGCTACATTACACAATCAGAGAAATTCATTTTTTTACCGGGTGTAGTTGAAGGTCTCAAGAGACTGAGAGGAAGATTTGGTCGGGTTATACTTGTGACAAATCAACAAGGTGTTGGGAAGGGATTGATGTCTGAACGTAACCTAAATGAACTTCATGGTTATATGGTTAGTAAACTTGGAGAATATGACATTCATTTTGATGCTATTTATGCGGCTACAAATATACGTGGAGCTCGAAATGATCGTCGTAAGCCACGACCTAATATGGCCCTTGAAGCACGGCAGCAATTCAAAGAAATTGATTTTTCAAAGAGTGTTATGATAGGTGATACAGATGGTGATCTTCGCTTTGGAACGAATCTTGGGATGAAAACAGTATTGGTTCGATCTGATGAAAGTATCGAAGGAAGACCAGATTTTATTGTAAACGATTTAGAAGAATTAGCAAATGATTGGAATTTATAAAACCACTTGGTTCTTAATGTTAATATTTGTTCTACTGAGCTTTACTTCTTTTGCGCAACTGAATCAAACGGATGGGCAAGGGCGTAAACATGGAGAATGGGCAAAAATGTATGAGCGATCAACTGTGCCTGTATACAAGGGTAGATTCGAGCATGGAGAGCCAGTAGGTAAGTTTGTTTATTATTATCCATCGAGCAAAATAAGAATGATCGTTGTTCATAATTCGAATAGCGATAGAGCTGAAGCTTATTTTTATCATGAAAATCAGGAGTTACTGGCTTTTGGTATTTATCGAGGGAAGGAGAAAGATAGTGTATGGACACACTACAGACCAACTGGTGATCTCACATTCAAAGAAACCTATAAAAATGGAAAGCTCCACGGTATGAAAACTACATATTATGGGCCAGAGGCGTCAGAAGGAGATTACCTGATTGTTCTAAGTAAAACTATGTTCGCAAATGGGAGAGCTAATGGAGAGGTCGTCGAGTATTTCCCAGATGGAACAATAAAAATGAAAGGTAAATATGTTAATGGAGCGTTTGACGGTCAAGTAAAAAGATATCACCCAAATGGTAGGATGATGATGTTGGAGAGATGGAAGAATCGACAGAAGCATGGTTGGTGGATAACATATGATCTATCAGGGAAAGAAAGAGCACGTACCTATTTCTTGAAAGGTAAAAAGCTAAAAGGTGAAAAACTCAAGGCATATATGCAGGAATTAAAAGCAAAGGGAATAAATCCAAATCATTAAACAACTATAGTGCGATTTTTAGCGTTCTTTATGTGATGAAAAGCAAATATTCCATTCTTATTTTATCAATGTTCCTTTTTGCGGCCTGTAATAAGACTCCAGCTCCGTATTTTGGATATGACTACTTTCCGATGGAAGAAGGAAGGTATGTAGAGTATGAAGTTATGGAGGTTATTCATGACGAAGGAGGTAATCCTCAACACGATACTACTTTGTATAGGCTTAAGACTGTGGTGGGAGAAACAATCATTGATAATGAAAATCGTCCAGCACGAAAACTCTACAGATACGCTTATGATTTAGAAACAGGCGAATTAATCGATGAACGTGTTTGGACTCAGGTTATTGATGGTGGTAGAGCAGAGGTCGTTGAGGAAAACCAGCGAAAGATTAGATTAGTATTTGCAATTACACTTGACAAGGTATGGGATGTTAATGCCTTTAACCCAGAAGAAGAACAAGAAGTTTATTATGATGAGTTGCATAAGTCGTATGGTCAATTGGATTCAACTGTAATTGTGGAGTATGAAGATTTCTTTTCATTAGTAGATTACCAAAGAAAATATGAAGTTTATGCAAACCACGTTGGTTTGATCAAACGCAGTTTTAAAGATCTTGTCATAAATGATTTCGATACGCTACATATATCGTCAGGCACAGAACAGCACTACACCCTAATCAACTATGGTATAGAGGAGTAAGAATACTTGTTGCTTTTCTTTTTACTTTCCAAATATGCTATTAACTTTGCGTTGTTGAAAAGAAGGGTTGAAAAAGGTGTGTTTTTGGGTAAAAAAAAATTCAAAACCTTTGCATATTCATAAATTATGCGTTTCTTTGCACCCGCTTTGTAATTAGCAAAACTATTAATTATGTCTAGAGTTTGTCAGTTGACGGGAAAAAAAGTTATGGTGGGAAATCATGTTTCACACTCTAACCATAAAACTAAAAGAAAGTTTTACCCGAATTTAGTAAAGAAAAGATTTTACCTTCCAGAGGAGAAGGAGTTTATCACACTACGTGTCTCAACGTCTGCGTTGCGTACAATCAATAAGCGTGGGATTACTGCTTGTGTGAAAGATGCGAGAGCAAAAGGTTATTTGAAGTAAAACGCATTTCGTAACATTGCGAAATAAAACGTAGAAAAATGGCGAAAAAAGGAAATAGAGTACAAGTAATCTTAGAGTGCACAGAGCACAAAGATTCTGGTAAACCGGGTACATCTCGATATATTACAACTAAGAATAGAAAAAATACGCCTGAGCGTATGGAGTTGAAGAAGTTCAATCCTATTCTTAAGAAAATGACAGTTCATAAAGAAATTAAATAGTTTAAGTTATGGCAAAGAAGACAGTAGCATCGATTCAGAAAGGAGGAGGGAAAGCTCACACGAAAGTTGTTAAGATGGTGAAAAACGACCGTGGATCATATTCTTTCCGTGAAGAAATCGTACACAACGAAGAGGTGAAAGATTGGTTTGCTAAGAAGTAAACAATCGCACACTATAAATAAAAGATTATGAGCTTCTTGCCTTTGGTAAGGAGCTTTTTCTAGTTTTATAACTATGGGAATATTTGGAGGATTATTTTCTAAGGACAAAAAGAAAAAACTAGACGAAGGTCTAGAGAAAACGAAAGAAACGTTTTTGTCAAAGCTTACCCGAACAGTCGTTGGTAAGTCAAAAGTAGATGATGAAGTTCTTGATGAACTTGAAGAGGTTTTGATTACTTCAGATGTTGGAGTTCAAACAACGGTTAAAATCATTGAGCGAATAGAAGAGCGTGTTTCTCGTGAGAAATACGTGAATACATCTGAGTTGCAATCAGTTTTACGCGATGAGATTGCGTCATTGTTGGAAGAGAATAATACTAGCGATGCTGAATACGAGATACCTGATCATGGTTCAGATCCGCATGTTATAATGGTTGTTGGTGTAAATGGTGTTGGTAAAACAACAACAATAGGTAAGTTGGCTTATCAATTTAAGCAAATGGGAAAAAATGTTGTCTTAGGTGCGGCAGATACATTTCGAGCTGCAGCTGTTGATCAACTAATCATTTGGTCTGAAAGAGTTGGGGTTCCGATAGTTCAGCAAGGCATGCAGGCAGATCCAGCTTCAGTTGCATTTGATACCCTTCAGGCGGCCAAGGCTAAAGGAGCAGATGTCGCCATAATTGACACTGCTGGTCGTTTACACAACAAAGTTAATTTGATGAATGAGTTAAGTAAGATAAAAAGGGTGATGGAAAAAGTAGTTCCAAACGCTCCTCATGAAATATTGCTTGTACTCGATGGCTCAACAGGACAAAATGCTTTTGAACAGGCAAAGCAATTTTCTGCCGCAACAGAAATAAATGCTTTAGCAATAACGAAGTTAGATGGAACTGCAAAGGGTGGTGTTGTCATTGGCATATCTGATCAAATGAAAATACCAGTGAAGTACATTGGAGTAGGTGAACAGATGACGGATCTTCAACCCTTTAATAAACGTTTGTTTGTGGATTCTTTGTTTGGAGAATAACAATACTTAACATTAGATTTCCATTTGTTCTTACTAAGTTCGCACAACCGAATAAAAATAAAATAGTAATAAAATTTATGAGAAAATTATTCTTAATTCCGATAGCCGCATTATTATTCGCATGTGGTGAAGAAAAACCAAAAACGGCTTCAGATCTTGATCTTGAAGATTTTAATCAACGTATTTCTTATGCGCTTGGTGCTGATATGGCAGCTGGTTTTGCTCAGCTCCCTGATGAAATATACAATCAATTGAATAAAGAAGATATTGAAAGTGGTTTTTATGATCTGTTGAACGCAGATGAAAATACTGAAACTAAAGAATGCAGAACAGTTCTTCAGTCTGCTTTGTCTCAACCACAAGGAATTGATACTACAAAGAACTCTATGAGCGAAATTTCGCATTGTTATGGCTCTATTTTTGGCGAAATGTTAAGAAATTCTCTGAGTGCCAAAAGTGCAATGAAAGAGGTTGATATAGATATTGCAAGAATCGGTTTTCGTAATGGATTGAATCGTGAAGATACGTTGATTCCTGTTGAAGAAAGACAGCAAATGGTTGCTGACTTCAATAATGATATGAGCAAATTGGCAGGAGAAGATTTCTTTGAGAAGAAAAGCAATGAGAATCCAGATAACGTAGAAGATGAAGGGTATGTTTTAATTGAAACTGAAGCTGGAAATGGAGCGTCAATTGATTTGTCAAACGAGTACAATATCATGTATACATTAACGAACATTGCAGGAGATACAATTATTTCAACAATACAAGATCCTAAGGCATCTGATGAGCAAAATGCTCAGGTAGTTACTGCAAAAGATATTGTTTTTCCAGAAGTATGGAAATTAGCAACAGATAAAATGAAAGTTGGAGGTGCTTATACTATTTATGCTCCTTATGATTTAGCGTTTGGAGAAAAAGGATTGTCTAGACCAGGAGGACAAGGTTATGTTGTTCAGCCATTCGCGGCAGTTGTTATCCATTCAAAAGTACTTGCTCAATACCCAGTGAATACCTTGGTAAAAGAAAGAGGTGAAAAAGTAATTGCAGAAGCTAAAAAACTTCCAAACACTATGGTAGATGAGTCAGGTTTTGTTCTTACTACTTTGCAGGAAGGAGAAGGTTCTAAAGTTCCGGAAGGAAGTGACGTTCAAGCACATTATATTTTGAAAAACTCAAAAGGAGAAGTAGTGGAAAACAGTTACAGCTCATCAATGCAGCGTAATCAACCTGCACCAACTTTTTCTTTAAATGGAGTAGTTGAAGGTTGGCAAAAAGGAGTGCCTCAAATGAAAAAAGGTGGTAGATATCAACTTGTTCTCCCATACAATTTGGCATATGGTGAACAAGGAAATCAGGGTATTCAACCTTTTGAAACACTAACTTTTGAAATGGAAATATTGGATTTTGGTGAGCCAGGTTCGCTTGTTAAGCCAAAACCTCAGCAGCAATTCACACAGGAGCAAATGCAGCAATTACAGCAGCAAATGCAGCAGCAAGGTGGACAACAATAAAATTTAAGCTAGTGATAGCGACATCAAAATCGATAACGCAAAAGGTTCAATTTTCTTTCGGGAAAGTTGGGCCTTTTTCTTTTGATATAAAAAGAGATGATCTAATTGACCCGGTTATTTCAGGAAACAAGTGGCGTAAGTTAAAATACAATATTGAAAAGGCTAAAAATAATAAGAACACTGGTGTTATTACTTTTGGAGGAGCGTATTCAAATCATTTAATAGCTACTGCACAGGCAGCTTATAAATTTGGTCTTTCTTCTATTGGAATTGTAAGGGGAGATGAGCTAAATTCTCAGTCGAATGAAACACTTCGTTCATGCAATCGACTTGGTATGGAGTTGGTGTTCGTAACTCGAGAAGAGTATCGCCTGAGAAGCAGTAAGGATTATATTACCAACCTGCATCATGAATATCCTAATAATTGGTTAGTGCCAGAAGGTGGTGCAAACTACTATGGAGCTATAGGTTGCCAGGAAATACTGGATAATAAAAAAGTTCTGTATGATCATATTTATGTTGCGTCTGGCACAGGAACTACTGCTGCAGGGATTCTCTCTGCATCGAAAGGAGACACAAAAGTACACGCCGTTTCAGCACTGAAAGGAGATTTTCTTGTAGAGGATATAAGAAAGATGATGTGGTCTATTTTATCGGATGATGAGACCGTAGATGAATTTATGCTAAGGTTAGATTTGAATACTGAAATGCATTTAGGTGGCTATGGTAAAACAAACGAGAGTCTTTTCAACTTAATTCGATCATTTTTTGATCAGACTGGTGTTCCGCTTGAGCCAATTTATACAGGGAAGGCGCTAATGGCACTAATTAATGATATTGAAAAAGGGGTAGTTAAGTCATCTGATCGAATTTTGTTTGTTCATAGTGGTGGCCTTCAAGGTGGTAAGAGCTTTGTCTCCGAATTACCTTTTTTAGCTGATTAATGTCATTTTTCTATTTTTTTTATTTAGAATGAATCCAAGTAATTGGTTTTTTACGTATTTTTGATTAGAATCGTTCTAAATAATGTAAAGATGAGTCAAGTTTCTTTTGAAAATCCTTTAAACAATGCGGATTTTGCTGTTCAGGATACATGTTGTAAGAAAAAGAAGTGTTGTAAGAAATACGAGCGTAAAGGCAAATTTTGCGGAAAGTGTCCTAAACGCTAGTTCTCGATGAACAATTTTTTCTCTTCGGGTTTAGGCATTGCGCATACCCCAGGACTTATTTTATGTCTTCTTTTTGCGACTTGATCGTAAACCCAATCTCTAACTATTTTCGGGAATATAATTCCAACCCCATATAATAGAGGATATCCTCCTTTCAAATGTCTAGTTATCTTGAGTGCAGCGGTTGATTTACTGTATAGATTGGAGCCTTCGAGATAATAAAGTGTATTCATTTTTATTGTTACGCCTCTTTCGCCTAAAACATTTTGAGCAATCTTTGATTGAAGTGCGGCGAAATGTATTTCTCTTTTACGTCGATTTAGAATGAATTGTACAGATGAGTTGCAAAAACCACAATCACCATCGTAGAATACAATTCTCTCAGGTAAATTAGACTTAATTCTTTTTTGATTAGTGTTTGACATAACTATTGACTGTTCAAATTTAAAACTTTATCTTCGAGATATTGATATAACAAACTTTAAATGAATTAGATCATGAAGATAGGAGTTTTACTTTCAGGATGTGGTGTTTACGATGGGGCTGAGATCCATGAGTCTGTGCTGACATTACTCGCGATTGAAGAGGCCGGTGCCGAAGCTATTTGTATCAGTGTGGACAAAGAACAACATCATGTTGTTAACCATATGACTGGAGAAGAGCAGACTGAGAAAAGAAATATGATGATCGAAGCCTCTCGTATTGCTCGTGGAGATATAAAAGAAATTAGTGATGTTGCGCCCGCAGACCTGGATATGTTGGTTATTCCTGGTGGATTCGGGAGCGCTAAGAATTTTACAACCTGGGCGTTTAATGGACCTGAAGGTGAAATTCTTCCTCAAGTAAAATTACTTCTGGTAAACATGGTGAACATTGGTAAACCCATTGTCGCTCTTTGTGTTAGTCCAGTGGTTGTTGCAAAAGCGTTTGAAGGGTCAAGTGTAAAACCCTTTATGACTATCGGTAGTGATCAGGATGCTTCGCCTTATGATATTGGTGGGTTTACGCAAGGTCTTGAATCTACAGGAGCGACTACAGCCATGAAAAAGGCTTCTCAAGTAAATATAGATGAAGCGAATAAAATTATTACTGCACCATGTTACATGATGGAGACGAACCTAATGACATTGAGAAAAAACATTAAGGATGCAATCGAAGCAGGGGTGAAGATGGCTTAGGTTATGTTTGGAAGGGATGAATAGACAATTGTTTTATGCTAATACGACTGCGTTTGAAGCTAGGTAATTCAGTTAAAAATATTAGTGCCAGATGAAAATCAGATAGTGATAATAATGAAATTCGTTACTGATGAATCACAATAACTAAGTTTTGAGAAATTTAGATCATTAAACCGTTAGTCGTGCACTTGCACTAACCGATTGATCTGCAAAGTTTCCTTCTAGGTATTGATACCTTCCAGCAATAGCGATCATAGCAGCATTGTCAGTGCAGTATTCGAATTTTGGGATGTGCGTTTTCCATCCATATTTTTCACCAGTTTCTTTCAGGCGTTCACGTAATGCAGAATTTGCTGAAACACCTCCGGCAATTGCTACTTCCTCGATGTTAAAGTGGCGCATAGCCTTAATTAACTTATCAAATAAGATATCCATGATGGTTTCTTGCAAACTGGCACAAATGTTCTTTATGTTATCTTTTACAAAATTAGGATCTTGCTTATTCGCCTTCTGTAAAACTTGAATTACATTAGTTTTGAGACCACTAAAACTATAATCGAATCCAGGTACTTGAGGCTTACTGAAACTAATGATTGAAGAATCTCCTTCTCTGGCATATTTGTCCACAATTGGCCCTCCTGGATAAGGAAGACCAAGTAACTTCGCCGTTTTGTCGTATGCCTCTCCGGCAGCGTCATCCATTGTTGTACCTATCACTTCCATATCGTCAAAGTCACTAACTAAGACCAATTGAGTGTGTCCTCCAGATACTGTTAGGCATATAAAGGGAAAGTTAGGTTTCTCTCTTTCCGGGTCATCAATGAAATGGGCTAGAATATGTCCTTTCATATGATTCACTTCTACCATTGGTAAGTTCATTCCTAGAGCGAATGATTTAGCAAAGGAAGTGCCGACAATCAAACTGCCCAGAAGTCCAGGTCCTCTTGTAAAAGCAACGGCATCAATATCTTTTTTAGATATTCCAGCTTGTTTTATTGCTTGATCTACTACTGGAACAATGTTTTGTTGGTGAGCTCTGGAAGCCAATTCTGGTACAACACCTCCGAAAGATTCATGTACTTTTTGACCTGCAATAAGATTGCTTAATATCTCTTCATTTTTAAGTACAGCAGCAGATGTATCATCACATGATGACTCAATACCTAAAATGATAATGTCTTTATCAATCAACTTTAATATCTTTGTTAATAGCCAATGTCAAAATTACTTAAAATAGTGCGAAATTCCTTACTCTTCATTATAGAGTACTCGCTAATTATTATCATCTTTTTGGCTTTTGCAATCAAAACTCCCTCTTTTCAAACTTTTCTTGCGGATCAGGCAGTTAAATATATTTCTAAGTCATTCGATGCTCCTGTCACATTAGGTAAGATTGATATTTCATTTTTTGATAGAGCTTATTTTGATGAATTATATATTCCTGATCAAAGAGGGGATACACTGATATATTTAGAGGAGTTTTTTGTAAACGTTTCTGATTTTGATCTAAATAAACTTCGATTTGATATAGACCAGGTTGCAATGAACGGTGCTCATGTAGAGCTAAAAAAATATAAGGATCGAGACCATATGAACTATCAGTTCCTAATTGATATGTTCAAATCTGATCAACCTTCAGAAGATCAGAATTTTGAAATTAATTTAGCAGCTCTAGAAATAAAGAACAGTTTCTTTGCTTTTGATAACAACCATGAAGAGAGAATACCCTTCGGTGTAGATTATAATCATCTTTCATTAAGTGGTTTTGAGTTGGAAGCTCACCAAGTAACTGTGGTCCCCGAAGAATATATAGCAACGATTGAGTCTCTTGCTGTCAATGATAGAAGCGGTTTTGAGGTCGAGAATATGTTGACACAGGCTCGATTTTCAAATACTGGATTATCGATGAGAGAAACCAGTATAAAGACGAATAGGTCTCAATTAGATATTCCTAATTTCACCTTAGGTGTTAATGATTTGTCTGATTTTTCTGAGTTTGTTTCGAAGGTTAACATGAAAAGTGAATTTAGTAATGCTGATGTTTCCTTGTATGATGTTTCACTCTTTGTTCCTCAATTAAAAGGAATGAATGATAGAGTATGGCTAAAGCTTAAAACAGACAATACCGTTAATGATCTTTTGCTGCAAGGAGTAGATTTAAAGTACAAAGAAAGAACACGTTTAAAGGGTGATTTCAAACTTGTTGATTTTAGAAATTTATCTGATAATCGACTTAATCAGTTTGTTGAGTTAATCGCTATAGATGCGAATGAAATACGAGGGTTTAAACTGCCTGATGTCTCAAGCATTGATAGAATTGAAATTCCAGAATCCCTATCCTCTTTGAAGTTTGCCAAGATTGATCAGCTTAAGGTGAAAGGGTCAATACATGATTTTGAATTAAGTATTCAAAGGTTAACGACAAATGTAGGAGAGGTGGATATAGCAGTTCCTATGCTGATCAAAACAGACTCTTCATTTAGCACCGTGCGAATATCACCAAAAGATAGAGTTAAGAATGAAATATTGGTTAGAAATCTTGATGCTGGATTGCTAACAAAAGATTCAAGAATTGGAATTATAAATGGTGGAATAGATTTTACGAATTTAGTATATCGTAATAATGTCCTTGATATTAACAGTGTTTCGGGGCTATTCAAAGATTTACGTATTGCTGATTATACGTATGCTTATTTAGTTTTAGACGATGTTAATTATAGTTTAGATAATAGGTCTTGGACTTCAGAAAACCAAGTAGATGGAATGCTTATTGTACGAGATGAGAATCTTGACCTAACTTTTGATGGATTGGCAAGTATCGGCAGCAGTATTGTCATGAAAGCGAATCTAAATTTAGAGTGTGCACATTTAGAATCTTTAAGTCCAGCGCTAAAAAATAGAGGAGATGTATTTGCAGCTCTAAGTGTTGATGCCGAAGGTCAGAGCTTCAAAGAGTTTAAAGGCGAATTGGATATTGATACTTTATTCTATTCTGAAGATGGTAATGATTTTCATACGAATAGATTCATCGGATCAATTGAACGTTCTGAGAGGATTGATAAGCTTAAGCTTGCTTCAGATTGGATAGAAGCTGATGTTTTAGGTAAAATTGATTTTAGTTTAGTTGGTAAAAATATTTTATCTGAATTAGAGAAAGTTTTTCCTGCTTTCATACCGGGAGAAGCAAAAGCTATTGCTGACAGTAGTTATTTTGATTACAACTTTTACATTAAGGATATTAATCCAATTCTTAATGTTGTTTATCCTTCTCTTCAAATAGCTAAAGACACTCGTATTGATGGACGATACCTGGGTAGACAGGGAGAAATAAGTATGAATGCCGAAAGTAGTTACATCGCTTTGGATTCATCGAGGGTAGAGAATATATCTATTATACAGGATTTTTATAATGAGGAACTTCTTGCGCTTTACAGAGCAGATCGAATATTTCTCAATGATTCTCTTACTTTTCAAGAAGTACATTTTACGAGTTTAACAGCAAACGGATTTATGGATTCTCAGCTGATTTTCCATGATACTCAAGACAATCGATCAAATCTAGAATGGTATACGCACTTATTTGATACAGACGGATTTGATATTGATGTTCTTCCGTCTTACTTTACGATTAATGAGCACAAATGGGCGCTGGAAGATCGGGCGCATGTTAACTATACAGATAATTGCTTTTTTATTGAAGACTTTAAGTTACAGTTTAATGATCAGTACATATCAGCTGATGGTCAATTGTCTAAATATCCGTTTGATAAGCTGTATGTGGATGTTAAAAATGTTGACCTCAATGATGTTGGTGTATTGCTCGGACAGGATTTTACCTTATCAGGTAGAGCAGATGCTGTTGGCTCCATAGCCACACCTTTTACTTCTCTAAAATTTACTGGGGATGTTGTTCTGCAAGACTTTTATATAAATGAAACTGAAGTAGGCTTGGTAAGTTTTGGAGCAGATTATTTGCCGAAACAAAAGAAGGTTCAAATGCTGGGTGACATTAATTACAAGAAAAAGAGAACGTTTAATTTCAATGGAGATTATCTAATAGAAAGCGAAGGGATAAGAGAGTCTAGTAGATTCGACCTAAGTATGAATATGAATGGAACTGACATTAGTGTAGTAAACGAATTCTTAGATCCGGAAGTAGTAAGTGGATTAGAAGGTCAGCTATACGGGAAATTAGCATTGACAGGAACCGCTGAAGCTCCGCTGTTAACAGGTAATGTAGAGATGAAGAAAGGAAAGGTGAATCTAGCAATACTTGGAGCTGATATGTTTTTCGAAGGAGAGGTGGAATCTGTAGAAGACGGATTCTATATTAACTCTATGCCGTTGTCAGATGAGGATGGAAACACCGGGTTTATAACAGGCTCGCTTTTTCATGATAATTTTGAGAACTTCTTTTTTGAAATCATTGCGAATCTAGAGGAACATCCCTTTAAGCGTATGCCAAATAATCCAGCAAAAGCATTACCCGTAGATCGTTTTCTCGTGATGAAAACGGAATATAAAGATGATGAACCTTATTACGGAACCGCCTATATCAAAGGTATTGCAAATATATCTGGATATGCAGATAATCTTACCATAGATGTTGCTGCTACAACCCGCAAAGGAACAAATATATTCTTCCCTATGTATGGTCCAACAACGATCGAAGAGGAAGGCTTTATTTCTTTTAAGAATCCTCACGAAGATGAAGGAAAAGACGAAAATGAAGTCGATCTAACCGGGGTTGATTTTAATTTTGATTTCAATGTAACTGATGAGGCAAAAGTAAAATTGATCTTCGATGAGAATATTGGAGATGAAATTTCGGCATATGGGTCTGGAGAATTGAATATGGGTGTTGATCAATATGGCGAGCTGACCTTGAAAGGGACGTATACAGTGACAGATGGGGTTTATAATTTCGCTATGGGTCCGTATAAGCAAAACTTTAATATCGAAGAGGGAGGAACTATACAGTGGACAGGTGATCCTTATCAAGCGTTATTAGATATAAATACATTTTATGTTACGAAAGCTAATTTAGCTATTGTAATGCCAGATGTCATAGAAAATCGACCTTCAGAAAATGAATTGATTAAGTCATACCTATATCTGGATGGAATGATGACGAACCCTGAGATTTCTTTTGATCTGGAAGCTCCGAATGCATCAGAATCAGGAAAAGCTACTATAGCGAGAATAAGAAGTGATCAGGATGAGCTAAACAAACAATTCTTTTCAATCTTGATATCGCGCAGTTTTATGCCATTGGCAGGTCAGGAAGATGGGGCTGGTGGAAGTGGCGGGGCACTGCTTGATTTGGCTTCAACGCAGATTAATTCTTTATTGAACAAAGTAAGTCAGAACTATCAAATGAATGTAAATCTTGAGAACGACAACCTGTTAGGGCAGTTTTCTGGAGAGTTTGGATTATCAAAGAACTTTTTAAATGACAGACTTCAAGTTTCTGGTTCTGTAGGAGTAGGTTCTGTAAGGGAGGATGGGTCAGAAGAAGCAGGTGCACCTGCTCAGAACTCGATAATTAGTGATGTAGAGGTAGAGTATTTATTGAATGAGGATGGAACTTTTCGTATAAGTGCATTCAATGAATCGAACAATAACGCAGCGATTCAAAACAATAACCAAGGTCAATTTACACAGGGGATTGGTGTAAGTTATAAAGAAGATTTTCATACCTTAGAGGACTTCAAATTATTTCAATTTTTTGCCAATCTATTTAGAGGTAAGGATAATAAAAAAGATCTGCCTAGGAAAAAGGACAATAGAGAACCAATTCCAGCAGAATATTTAGAAGAAAACGCAGTAAAAGAAGAGGAATGAAAAAAGTACTAGTTGCAAACAGAGGAGAGATTGCGCGTAGAATAATTCGTACGCTAAATCGAATGAATATTAAGTCCGTTGCGGTCTATTCAGAAGCGGATAAAGACGCACCTTTTGTTCATGAAGCGAATGAGGCCGTTCTTATTGGTCCAGCTCCATCTGCAGAAAGCTATTTAGTGCAAGACAAAATAATCCAGGTGGCGAAAGACCTAGGAGCGGATGGAATTCATCCAGGATATGGTTTTTTATCTGAGAATGCAAACTTCGCTGAACGACTTAAAAAGGAAGGAATAACTTTGATTGGTCCATCTGCAGAAGCAATGAAGGTAATGGGGGATAAACTTAGTGCTAAACAGCGTGTTAAGGAATATGATGTGCCTCTGGTACCTGGTATTGATGAAGCGGTAAAAGACTTCGAGAAAGCTAGAGAAATTGCAATAGAAATAGGTTTCCCAGTATTAATCAAAGCCTCTGCTGGTGGTGGAGGAAAAGGAATGCGTTTGGTTGAAAAGGAAGAGGAGATGGAGGAGCAAATGCAGCTTGCTCAATCAGAGGCTCGTTCTTCATTTGGTGACGATGCAGTATTTGTTGAGAAGTTTGTTACCAAGCCTAGACATATAGAAATTCAAATTTTTGCAGATAATCATGGCAATGTTATTCATTTACATGAGAGAGAATGTAGTATTCAACGAAGACATCAAAAGGTTATTGAAGAGGCGCCTAGTGCTGTTTTAACGCCAGAACTAAGAGAGAAAATGGGTGCGTCAGCTTGTAATGTAGCAAAAGCATGTAATTACGCTGGAGCTGGAACCGTAGAATTCTTGTTGGATGCAAACCTCGACTTCTATTTTCTTGAAATGAATACAAGATTACAGGTTGAACACCCTGTTACGGAAGAGATTACAGGGTTGGATCTTGTTGAATGGCAAATTAGAGTAGCAAGAGGTGAAAAGTTACCTATTTCTCAAGAGGAAGTTCAAATGAATGGTCACGCCATGGAAGTTCGTGTTTATGCTGAGGATGCATTGAATAACTTTACACCGGATATTGGTACACTTCATCGCTATAAAAAACCTGTCGCTGATTATATTCGTATCGATGATGCATTTGAAGAAGGTATGGAGATTCCTATTTATTATGATCCTATGATAGCAAAACTAGTCACATGGGGTAGGAATAGAGAAGAAGCCATCGATAGGATGATAAAGGCAATTGATCATTATGAAATTTCAGGATTAAGAACTACGCTTGATTTTGGAAAGTATGTAATGAAACACCCTGCATTTAGAAGTGGAGATTTTGACACAAACTTCATCAAACATTATTTTGAGGATCCTAAAGTAATGAATGATGCTCAAGAAGGAGAAGGTAGAGCTTTAGCTGCTTCTATTGATCAGATATGGGATGGTGTTATTCAGCAGAAGAATACAGATTACGCGTCAAAACAGATTGACTAATTATTAACTTTATACTGCGAATTAAATCGAAAGCAACTCGTATATTTGCACCCAAAATTAAGTATACATGGCATTGAAATGTGGTATAGTAGGACTACCGAATGTAGGCAAGTCTACTCTTTTTAATTGTTTGTCTAATGCAAAAGCGCAATCGGCAAATTTTCCTTTTTGTACAATAGAGCCTAATGTTGGAACTATTTCAGTACCTGATCCAAGATTGGAAAAATTGGAATCTTTGGTTAACCCGGAGAAAGTAATACCAACCACCATGGAGATTGTTGATATTGCAGGTTTGGTTAAAGGAGCTTCGAAGGGAGAAGGTCTAGGGAATCAATTCCTTGCTAACATTCGTGAGACGGATGCAATTATTCATGTCTTGCGTTGCTTTGATGATGGAAACGTAGTTCATGTAGATGGTTCAGTTGATCCAATTCGTGATAAGGAAGTTATTGATTATGAGCTCCAATTAAAAGACCTGGAAACGATTGAAAAACGTATCAAGTCGCTCGAAAGAACTGTAAAATCAGGAGATAAGGACGCTAAAAAATCATTTGAATTAGCGGAGAAAATTAAAAAACATCTTGAGGAAGGTAACTCGGTAAGGTCATTATCATTCGAAGATGCTGAGCTTCCTTTCGTGAAAGAATTTCAATTGATTACTTCTAAGCCGGTGATGTATTTATGCAACGTAGATGAAGCTTCCGTAAAAGAAGGGAATGATTACGTTGAGAAGGTAAAAGAAGCTGTAAAGGATGAAGATGCTCAAGTATTAGTGATTGGAGCTCAAATCGAGGCTGATATCACTGAACTCGAAACTTACGAAGAGCGTCAAATGTTTCTAGAGGAACTTGGATTAGACGAACCAGGAGTACATAGATTAATTCGATCTGCTTATAAATTACTTGACTTAGATACGTATTTCACAGCTGGAGAGAAAGAGGTGCGAGCATGGACCGTTAAAAAGGGTTCTACTGGACCTCAGGCGGCTGGAGTTATTCATACTGACTTTGAAAAAGGATTTATCCGCGCTGAAGTTATGAAGTATGAAGACTTTATTGAGCTAGGATCTGAGTCGGCTGTTAAGGAAGCTGGTAAATTTAAAATAGAAGGGAAGGAGTACGTTGTGCAAGATGGTGACATTATGCACTTCAGATTCAATGTTTAATTCAATTGGGCATTTAATATTTTACTTATTTTTTCTGCCGATGTGAGCGTCATCATATGTGATCCGCCCTCGATGGTTATTGCATTTTCTATGTTGCGAATAGGGATTGTGTGATCGTTATCTCCGTGTATATGGATTATATCTCTTTCGCATTTTGTCCTTTCCCAATTTATTATTAATCCTATGCTGCGTTTATAGTAAATATCTGATTTGTCTGATAACATACTCACAAAAGTCTGCTCATATTTATTTCTATCGGGCTCAACAATTGGCTGAAGTACCAATGCTCCTTTCTTCAAGACTTGTGGTGGAAACATAGCATAAATTGGAACCATTCTTTGAAACTTATACCTTATAGGCAGTTCTTTTCGTTCTTTAGCACTGGAAATAATGATTGTTTGAGCAGGAGAGAGGTCATGAGCTATCTCAACAGCTAACATTCCTCCTAATGATGTACCTATTAAGATGAAGGGTTGTGTGGTATCTATGTGTTTAGAAATATTTTTCGCAAAACTACTCATTGTTTCATCTCTACCAGGGGTTCCATACGAAAGACAGTTTAATGCATACTTGCTGGTGTCTAATTCTAACGCTGCAAATAACCGACAATCAGCCCCTTGTCCAGGCAGTACATATACGTTTGTTCTTTCTTGTCCTATTGCGAAGTAACAAATAAATACGCTTGCGAATACAAAAAAAAATAGCTTCATGGTGCAAAAAAAAATCCCCTAAAGTATCTACTTCATGGGGATTTAAATGATCAATATTAATAACTAAGAATTTACAATTTCATCATAATATTCTTGCCACTTATCATTGTCTTCAAAGTATGGAGCTCCTAAATTCATGATTTCTTTCGCTCTATCCGATTGACGAGATTCTTTTAGAACTTTTGCTGATTCATAGAGTCCTAGCATCATAAGTTGTTTATCAGCTTCACCCCAAGAGTTAGGCTCACTACTTTCTAATAGCTCTTGTCCTTCTTTCCATTTAAGTCTTGCCGTTGATTTATCAGTGTTTCTATATCTACAAACACCTTCTAGATATTTGGCTTGTGGGTAATTTCTACCGAACTTATACAAACGCATTACCCATCCGAAAGCTCTTCTGTATTCGTCGTTTCCAAATTCATTCTGAATCAACTCAAGCAGGTTCATTTTTAATTCATTGATGAATTCTGCATGTTTTTCCTGAACCTCACCATTCTTATCTTTCTTAATCATTTTACTGATTGCAGTAAGGGCATCTTTAAAAGCATTATCATATTTTTCATCCCGGTCACCTACGAAAGAGATCTTGTATAGACCGTATGCCATGTAGTAATAAGGGATAGCATCGTCTTCAGAGCTGCTCTTTAATGTGTAACGCTCCGATTTCTTTATAAGCTCTTCCCAATCACCATCAGCTTTGATGATGAGTAAATCTTGATAGTCACCTTGCGCAAAAGTTGATACAGCTATAAATAATGTAAATACTAAAGTGAGTAAATTTTTCATTGCTATTGTGTTTTATTTAATCTCAATTATTCAAGAACTGTGCCTAAAACCTAGCTTAACAAGTTTTTAACACTTGAGCTCTGAATAGGCTAATAATACGTAAAAATATAGAATTTCTAGTGAAGCGACATCGAAAGATTACGATTTTTCATCCTCCAACAGATATGTCCAAGGCTTCAATTTGGGATAATGATCAACAATTACTTTTATGATCGCCAATATGGGAACGGTTAATATCAAGCCAATCAATCCAGAAATACTCCCTAGAATTACAATACTTAATAGGATTATGAGCGGATTAAGATTTACTGAATTCCCCATAATTCGTGGGGTAATGAAATTACCTTCAGCAAATTGGACAACTGCAAAAACCCCAAGTACGCCAGCAGAGTACCATAGAGAATCCTTTGTGAGAATAGCTATGGTGATTGGTATTACAGCACTAATAATAACCCCTATGTACGGAATAGGAGTTAGCAAGGCTGTCAATATTCCGAGAAATAAGGCGTATTTAATTCCTAGAAAGAATAATCCAATAGCTGTAAGAGTTCCTACAGTGAGCATGACTAAGAATAAACCTTTGAGGTAGTGAAATAAACTTTGTTTCACTTCATCAATAATTACTTTGCTATTATTTTCTTGTTCTCCCTTACGCTGAAACTCTATTACGAAACGATATACATTGTCACGATATAAAAGCATGAAGAAGATATAGATAGGGCAGGTGATTAGAAATACAAAAGTATTCTTTAAACCATTGAATCCACCTTCTAACAAGGAAGCGATGCTTCCTTTGAGAGAACTTACATTTTCCTGTATTGTATCTGAATGCTCATTGATGTATGCTCTGATAGTCTCTGATGAGAATTCGAAAGAAGAAATATTTAGAAAGTCTTTGTTTGCTCTCATTAACTCAGGTATTTCCTCAACGATTTCTTCACTTTGAATTACGATTACCAATACTATACCAAAAACGATAAGGGTGACAAATAAAACAGTGAATAAAACGGAAAAGCCATTATTTAATCCTATCCTTTGCCAAAACTTTACAATGGGTAAAAATATAAGTGAAGCTAAACCTGAAAATAATATGGGCATCAAAATATTACTAAAAAAGAAAAAGGCCAGGATAATTACAACGAATATAAAGAGGCTCTTTGCAGTTCTATCCAAAGATGAAGATTCACTTTTCATAGTCTATTGTTGTTTCGCACTATCGATGAGTAAATCCAAAATACTGATCGCTGCTTTAGATATTTTAGTCCCCGGACCGAAGATTCCAAACACTCCGGCGTCGTATAAGAAATCGTAATCTTGTTGAGGGATTACACCACCTGCAACAACCATGATGTCTCCACGACCCAGCGCTTCTAACTCAGCGATTACTTGAGGGACGAGTGTTTTATGACCAGCAGCTAAAGAAGATACACCAACAACATGAACATCATTTTCTACAGCTTGTTTTGCCGCTTCTTTTGGTGTTTGGAAAAGTGGGCCAATATCTACATCAAATCCAATATCAGCAAAAGAAGTAGCAATAACTTTGGCTCCGCGATCATGGCCGTCTTGCCCCATTTTTGCTACCATTATTCGTGGTCTTCTTCCTTCAACTTTAGCAAACTCTTCAGCTTTACGTTGGGCATTTTCAAAATCAACATCTTTCATAGATTCACTTGAATAAACTCCGCTTATAGATCTAATTTTTGCTTCGTATCTGCCGAAGCTTTTTTCCATAGCGTCTGAGATTTCTCCTAGACTTGCGCGATTTCTGGCACATTCCACAGCATGCTCAAGAAGGTTACCGTTACCAGATTTAGCGACTTCAGCAAGTTTATTTAATGAAGCATTTACTTTGGCGTCATCTCTTTCTTCTCGAAGTTTTGCTAGTCTTTTAAGCTGTGATTCACGTACTTTTGTATTATCTACCTCTAAAATATCAATCGGATCTTCTTTGTCCAGTTTGTATCTATTCACGCCTACTAATACATCTTTACCGGCATCAAGTCGTGCTTGTTTTCTGGCTGCAGCTTCTTCAATTCTCATCTTAGGAACTCCAGTTTCAATAGCTTTAGCCATACCTCCGAGTTCTTCAACTTCTTCAATAAGCTTCCAAGCTTCATTTACGAGTTCATCTGTCAATTTCTCAACGTAATAACTACCTCCCCAAGGATCTATAAAGTCTGTTATACCAGTTTCTTTTTGCAGATATATCTGAGTATTACGTGCTATTCGTGCAGAGAAGTCAGTAGGTAAAGCAATAGCTTCATCTAAAGCGTTAGTATGGAGAGATTGAGTTCCTCCGAAAACAGCAGCTAATGCTTCTATGCATGTTCTCGCTACATTGTTAAATGGATCTTGTTCTGTTAAACTCCAACCAGATGTTTGACAATGCGTTCTTAATGCAAGTGATTTATCGTTTTGAGGGTCAAATTGTTTCACGATCTTAGACCATAAAAGCCTTCCAGCTCTCAATTTGGCAATTTCCATGAAGTGATTCATACCAATCCCCCAAAAGAAACTCAATCGTGGAGCAAAATCATCTATTTTCAAACCCGCTTTTATTCCGGCACGGATATATTCGAGTCCGTCGGCAAGCGTATATGCCAGCTCAATTGCTGCCGTTGCTCCGG
>CBFHJL010000013.1:0-19916 GCA_965656195.1 Brumimicrobium sp.
TTTTGAATATATCTAACCATTTGGATTGATTAGTAAGTTGCTAATTTAATAATATTTTTAGTGAACCGCTCTAATTTATCTTGTCCATTTAAGAACGAAAGGTCAATCATAAAAGAGTATTGAGCTACTTGAGCACCTAACATTTGTACTAACTCTCCAGCCGCGGTCGCTGTGCCTCCTGTTGCCAGTAAATCATCATGAATAAGTACTTTATCACCTGACTTGAATGCATCCTCATGCACTTCAATAACCGCAGAGCCATATTCAAGTTCATACGCATAACTGACTTTTTTATAGGGCAACTTACCTTGTTTCCTAAGCATTACGAAAGGTACACCTAATTTCATTGCTATAGCCTGACCAAATAAAAAACCTCTACTTTCAATCCCCACCACTTTATTTATACCTGACTTCATAGCTGAATCAACAAATGCATCTAAAACGTCATTTGACAATATCGGGTCACTAAGAACTGTACTTATATCCTTAAATACGATTCCTTCTTTTGGAAAATTGGGAATATCTCTAATTGTATCTTTAATTCTTTCTTCTATATTCATCACTTTACATCTAAATAAGGACTTAGTATTTCCAGCTTTTCTGAATCAATATAGGGTGATTGTTTTAAATCATCCAATGACTTGAACTCGCCATAGCGTTGTCTTATAAAAACTATTGAATTTGCTATATCTTTGTTTACTAAAGGATGGCTCAACAGGCGCTTGCTAGAAGCAGTGTTGACATTGATTTTATCTATACTTTCCTCATCTATAATAATAAACTGAGATAGCGTATCGAGTTTTCCTTCAGTCATCATGTACAATCCTTCTAACTGCCGTAAAGAGTGTATCCCTCCATATTCCTCTCTAAGATTAATTATTTCCTTAGCATAGTACTCCCCAATTCCATTAATCCTCATTAACTCTTCTTTTGTAGCCGAATTGACTTCTACCGTTCCTTTAAAAACATCAATTTTCACTTCCTTTTCATTTTCAATCTTGTGAACCGTAGAGATTTCTTTAGTTTTCGAATCACTCGGTTTTCCAGGCAAATCAATTATTGGTTCTAACAGTCCGTATAATTCATCATCCACAACATATAACCTCAAAAGATCTTCTTTATATTTAATTTCTCCTCCTTTTTTCAGGTAATTTAAAATAGATTGCGATTGCTTTTCAGACAACCCAATATTCATCCACTCCTCTAATGTGTAGTTATTTGGATCAAAACGATCATCTGGTAATTTATACTTCGCTATATTTTTTTGTTGACCTACCTCATCATCAACAATATCAAAATTAGATATTTTAAAATCTAAGTCTGGTTCATGAAAATAATTCATGTAGATGCTAGGAGCAATTGAAATTACAATAAATAAAAATAAAAAAACGAGCGCACCTCTGCGCGCTCGTTTTGAAAATATTAACCAATCTGTATCCCAAGACTTCTTAGACACAGCTATGTATTTTATTTAAACTTTTGAATTGCTCCAGACTTTATCCTTGCGAAATAATCCTTCATATCATTCCTCACCTCCCCTGACATTATCAGTAGCCCAAGAATATTAGGGAAAGCCATGCCTAGAATCATGAGATCTGAAAAATCAATAACCGCTCCTAAACCTACAGAGGATCCAATAACAACAAATAGCAAGAAAATCACTTTATAAGTAATACCCGCAGCTTTAGTCTCGCCAAAAACATAAGTCCAAGCCTTTAATCCATAATAAGACCATGAGATCATGGTTGAGAAGGCAAATAAAACAACTGCGAATGACAACACATATAATGACCAGTCTCCTAAAGATGAAGAGAATGCCGCTGAGGTTAGCGCGGCCCCTTCTAAGCCTTCAGGGTCCTCAGCATAACCTGTAAAAATTATAACCAATGCCGTCATTGTACAAACTACAACAGTATCAATAAATGGTTCTAATAAAGCAACAGTACCTTCACTCACTGGTTCTTTTGTTCTTGCCGCTGAGTGAGCTATTGCTGCTGAACCTACTCCTGCCTCATTAGAGAAAGCTGCACGCTGGAAGCCCAATATTAAAACCCCTATGAAACCACCATAAATAGCCTCAGGACTAAAAGCCCCCGAAAAAATAGTACTGAATCCATTTCCAAGATTATCATAATTGAATGCTATGATAGTAATCGCTGAGAGGACATAAATAGCTACCATCGAAGGAACAACTTTATCCGTTACTCTTGCTATACTCTTAATACCACCTATAATTACAACTCCTACTAGTGCTGCCATAATTAACCCGAAAACAAATCCATAAGATTGAAAACCTTCCCATCCAGGTATTCCTGCTAGCTGATTAAAGGCTTGATTCGCCTGAAACATGTTCCCTCCTCCCAGAGAACCTCCGACACATAAGATAGCGAAAGTAATAGCAAGCACCTTTCCTAGACCCTTGAAGAATGGACCTCTTTTAGCAAGACCTCTACTTAGATAATACATAGGACCACCAAAGACCTCACCATCCTCTTTCTGGTGTCTATACTTAACACCTAAAGTACATTCAACAAATTTTGAAGCCATACCTATAAAACCGGCAAGTATCATCCAGAATGTAGCACCTGGTCCCCCCATACTGATTGCGATTGCAACACCAGCTATATTACCAAGACCTACAGTAGCCGATAAAGCTGTAACGAGTGCCTGAAAGTGAGAAACTTCTCCCGACTCATCCGAAGGGTCATCATACTTTCCACGAACAAGTTCAATAGCATGTTTTGCTCCTTTCAATTGAATGAAGCCCATTCTTAGTGTAAAGAAAATCGCACCTAACACTAACCAAACTACAATTAATGGAATACCTTGTACTTTATTCGTTAAATTTTTAAAGTAGAAAGGTTGCGGATCACTATAATTGATAGTACCTAATATCGTCTCAGATCTATTACCTCGTTTATTCGTGAAGAATACCTTATCACCTGCTTTAATTTTATTACCTTTTAAAGAACCATAAATAAGATTACCATCACCCATTGCAAAAAGAGGAAACTCATTTTCCCCGTCTCTTAATATTGCAATAACTTCTTGGTGCTTTACAACTTCACCATCTTTCTTGAGCCACTCTTTTAACACGTAATCTGTTTTATCACCATCTAGCGCAAACGGAGCTTTCAGTTTGAACTCACCTATTTTCACAGTATCTTCCCAAACCGGAGCAAATAAAACACTTTGCATAAAGTTAACAGCGGGCTTCATAGCATTATTAAAAATCTCAGGAATACTTTCTATCTCTACAAAACCTTGTAAATGAACAGTATCATTGTTGGCGTCGACTAAATCGACCGCAATTTTCTCTCCCTCTGATAATCCTTTTGCTACCCTGTTATAAATCGATACATTTTGCTGATTCCAGATGTATCTATAGGGTTTTTTACCTCCTCGTGGGATGACTTCAGCCACCACATCGTCAATCGCTGAAAGTGAGTCGTCAATGACGAACTTAGCTGATAAAGGCTCGGCATGATCGTCTTGAGCAAATACGAATGAAACAAAGAAAAGTGAAAAAACGAATAGTAATGATCTCATAGCTTATGTTTACGTTTAAGGTCTTTTTATAAGTTTGTTATTCAATATAGTAATCTGAAGATTTGCTAAAATATAAATATTTTTCCAGTTAGAGACTATCCATTTCTGCTAGAGATTGCTCAAACTTCGTAGGTTCAAAACCTATTTTATTTTTAGCCTTATTAATATTTAAACCAGAATTTTTGGGACGTTTCGCTTTTTGATTTAACGTATAGGTAGAAATAGCCTTCACTAAAGTGCGACTTTTACCAACATAGTCTGAAACTTTCTGAACGTATTCATACATGGAAAGTATTTGATCCCCTGCAATATTTATGATTCCTTTAATGCCTAAATCCGATATCTTAACACAAGCTAAACAAAGGTCATTAACATAAGTGGGGGAACGGAATTGATCATCCACAATTGAGAGTGTCTCATCATTTCTTAATTTACTCATTGCCCACAGAAAAACATTTCCTTTATTCAAGCTCTCACCAACGCCATATACGAGAGAGGTTCTTACTATTGTATAGTTTTTATATAAACTATTTTTGAGTGCTAATTCACCCATCCACTTTGACCGACCATACTCACTTATTGGGTCAGGCTCATCATCTTCAAGATACTCATTCTTTGTTCCATTAAAAATGAAATCTGTTGATATATGAATAAAATGTGGTGTTACTTCTAGTTGGTCAAATGAGTTTATAAAATGAGTAACTGCTTGATGGTTGATTTTATCACAATTATGAGGATTATCTTCACATCCATCTACATTTGTTGCAGCGGCCGCATTAATAATGATATCAGGCTGAAAATCAGCTATTACAGCTTTTACTTGAGATGGGTTTGTAACGTCAAGACTTTGATAGTTGTGCTCAAGAGCTGAAATCCTATTCTGTCCTGAAGAAGTAGCAAGAACTTCTTTATCAGACTGAAGGAAGTATTTGGCCAAGTGTTGACCTAGCAAACCATTACTTCCAGTAATCAAAACTTTTTTCGAACTCATCTTTTGAATAGAATTATAATTCCCAAATAGATTTTCTTTTACGAGTGAGTTTAAAAAGGTGTTTATTCTCTAGAATCCATCCCATTGCCAAATATATTAGAAGAGGTGATCCCAATGCAATGAACGATGCATAAATAAAAAACAGTCTGACTTTAGAGGTTCGTATACCGAGTTTTCTGGCCCACCACTCGCTAACACCAAAAGAGCGCATTTCGAAGAAGAAAATAATTTTCTGAATTAATCTGATCATAGCTGTTCTCAATTCTCTAAAATGGACTTACCCACTTCGCAACTCAAACATTTTCGAAAAATACAAAATTCGTTGTTTAATTCGATTAATCCTTGTGAATCTATTGCGCTATTTATTGAAACGCCAAGTTGTCTCCATTGTTTAGTAATATTGTTTATTTCTGCAGGCATGTCAGATAAAAGCTCCAATACAAGCTCATCGTTCTTGTGTTCATTTAACAAATGCTTTCTATAAATCAAAAAAGGTGCGACAGCATTATTTATTATTCGATCCTGAGTTGTTTTCGAAATAACTAACTTCTGCTTAGACCTTGTACTTTTAGAGAAGGTAAAATGATCTTCCCAAAATGAATCTAATTCGAAACCAAAAATTTTCTCAAGGCTTTTCTTTAATTGATCTTGGCTTTCAAAACTCAGGGATCCTGGTGAAATTCTTAAAATAATTTCAGCAAATTCCGCTAGTTTTCGAGTTGGATAAGAATGTGGACGGACACCTTTAAATTTCCAGCTTGATTTACGCATGGACACAAGGGCATATTTCCTTTTTAGAAGACACCAATGCTTTTTAAGTTTCACTTGATAATCCGTATTCACTTCATCCAGAAACCCAGCAATTCCGAAGACAAGAGCTTTGACCCTTTCATTGTTCCATCTCTCTTTATATAAAACCATTAATGGTAACTTTGTAGCTAGTTCTTGCATGGGAGTCTTATTTAATCGACCACCTAATGCCTGAGCGATAGCATATAATACCACTTTATTTTGATTAAGATTTTGACTATTGTTAATCATCATTAGCTCTAAACCCTTTCTCTCCATTCTTTGAAAGAACGACAATTGTATTTGTTGATCTAGAGCAACTCCCATATTTTTTAGGGATTGTCCGCAAGGTTTTGAAGCCTTAGATTTCAAGATATTCTCGTAGCTTCTATAATGATCTAAGTTGATTAGACTTTTTAACTCCAAAGTTGGTACATTTCTATTTTCAATTTTGACATCTTTATCAAATGAGTAAACGACGTGGAGGACCACATTGCTGTACGCCTCATCATGTTGATGTTTATGAGCATACCAGTCTGATGATTTAACATGAAGCTCTATATTGCCTGTCCAAACAATGCCATCTATCTTAATTGTTCCATTAAAGAAATCTGGACCAGCATCATGATTGTGCCATCCAACATTGATGACTTCGACTTCGCGACCATCAATTAGCTCAAGCTTTGAGTTATCGAAATTCTTCGATTTCCACAAGTAATGAAGATAATTCTCTTCCATTTGATTAGGTGATTTTGGTTAACTATTAATAAGTTAATCAAATCGTTAATAATGAAAAGAATAAATAACTATTTTTTTTGACGCGAGCTTAATCCACGAATTCCAATGACTGTGATATCATCCGTTTGTGGTTCATCACCTATCCATGCTGAAAGATGTTCACGGAATATTTCATTCTGCTCAGTAAGATCTTGAGGCGTTAATGCATCAAGAAGTGCCAGAAACTTCTTTATTGACAATTTTTTATTTTTCTCACCTCCAAATTGATCTGGATAACCATCAGAGAATAAGTAGAGCATTTGCTTATTTGTAAATGGAATCTTTTCTGTTTTATATAAAAAATCATCCGTTACAGGTTCATCACCAATATGTTTTGACTCTCCTTTAATAACAGTTATGTTATTGTTTTCTTCGTCTGTTACTACAAATCTGCCTCCTGCAGTGGCGTACTCCATGTCTTCAGTGTTATTATTAAAAACACACACAACGGCCTCCATGCCATCTTTTATTCTATTCTGCCCATCTCTTGGAAGAACTTGAGTCAAACGCTGATCTAACTGATTAAAGATTTCCCCTGGGTCAGTTACTTTCGCTTCCATAATAATCTGATTCAAGATATTAATTCCAAGAAGAGTCATAAAAGATCCTGGAACACCATGACCTGTGCAATCCGAGCAAATCAATATCGTCTTATCACCAACTCTATTAAGCCAATAGAAATCTCCGCTGACAATATCCTTGGGTTTAAATAGAATAAAATGTTCTATAAACCTCTTCTCAAATTCAGAAGAACGTGGAAGCATATTGAATTGAATCCTTCTTGCATAGTTGATTGAAGAGGTAATATCTTTGTTTTGCTCCTTAATGATTGAGTTTGCCTTTCTTCTTTCTGTTATATCTCTAGCCAATCCTAAAAATCCAGTTACTATATTATCGGCGCCAGGCTTAAGCAAAGTTGTTACATTCTGACCTAACCAACGACTTTCCCCACTTGGCGTAATAACCGGGAATTCGAGGTAATCATTTCTCTTGCGGTCTTGAAAGTTGCGAGCATAAAATTCTTTAACCTTAGCCTTATAACTATCTTCTACCACAGAATTTATTGACACTCCCATGAGATCTTCTGAAGTCCGACCGAAAACTTCAACTGACTTCTCATTTACGAATGTAATGTTACCTTGTGGATCAGTTTGAAAGATAAGGTCGTCCGCGTTCCGAACAATTAACTCATAATAATTTTCCAGATTAATTTTATCCGTAACATCCTGTCCTAATATTACCCTAACATCATTAGAAAACTCTTTGCAAGACCATTGGTAATAAACGATATCACCCAAATTAGTAAACAAAGGGGTGACAAATATCTTCCCTTCTTGAAAATCTTCTTTGAGGTCAACGTTTGAAAATTTCTTATGATCTTTTACTTCTGGTTGAAACTGATTTAACTGAGAAACATAAGACCCCACCAATGTGTTTTTGACGTCTAATAGATCTTCAATATTTTCACTCGCATAAGAAATTTTACCCTTATCATCGAAGGCTACAACGAGCGCATTTCCTTTATTCACAACTCCTGAAGTAAAAATCAACCTTTCCAGAGAATTGTTTCTCAAGTAAGTCATGAAAATGGACAAGAAAGCGGCGACTCCAATACCGACTAAAAATAAATATTGATTATAATAAGTAGCCTCCATGTATACAACAGCAGCAACACTAGCTAACATCAATATAAAACCAAAAACTATAGCAGATTTCAATGATCTAAAAACAAAAGGAGCCACGAACGTAACTAAGATAGTTGCAACAAAATAAAAAGGATGTATATCACTTAAAAACGTCAATAAATGATTGTACCCTAGAATTATCACAAAACCAAGAGCAAGTATTTCGTTAGAATTTCTAATGAATCTCTTACTGAAATTAATCATAGAGAATAGCACAAGAATTAGTAACCCTGTAGATATGGCAGAAACATCATGGACCTCTATAGAGGAATCAACCCTAGGAGCAAACAAGTGGGCAATAGTATTAGTTATTGATCCAAAAAGCAAAATACTTCCAGCCATACGGCGATCTGCACCAACATCACGAGAGAGAATAATATTCTTTTTATTAAACCTTTTTGTGCGCTCTAGAATATAAAAGTTAATAAGAACAATAACACCAATGATAAAAATGATAAACCATTTGGTTCTATAAAAAGGCTGAAAAATCTTAAATTTAAAACTAGATGTCTCACTGATTAGGTTTCCATCTACTGTTGATCTAACTTGAAACTCATATTCACCCGCATCCAAATTATTGTAAAAGACTTCTTGATTATTAGACCAGTCTGACCATTTCTCATCTTCACTTCCGAGCAGTCTGTGGCTAAATTTGACAAAAGTGGTTTTTGCATTTACACTTTTAAATTCAAAAGAAAAACTACTATTATCAACATCAAATATATTTCGATCTTTTTTTAGTTTAAACCAAGATTTATCAATATTATTAATCTCTGTAATACTCGGTGAAATTGGTCGAATGCTTTTATTTAAAAAATCGGGTCTAATCATAAAAAGTCCTTCTAAGGTCCCGACGAAAATCAGACCTTCATTTGTTTTAAATGATGACCGCATATGTGTTTCATATCCATTGAAACCATTATCCACATTATATGTATTGCTATTTAAAGCATTGCCTTCCTTATCTACTTTGATTACGGTAACCCCTTTATTGGTTCCAACAATTATATTCCCATTATCATCAGAGTTCAGCGTGTAAATCAAAGTAGAAGGTAAAAATCTCTCTGCAGTGATCGCGGTATAATCTCCATTAGCTGTTATGCCATATATACCTTCATCAACACTTAACCAGCAAGTTCCAAATTTATCTCTTGTTGAGTTACCTACGTATGATCCTAAATTGGCTCCATTAATTTCCGAGGGGAGTTTCTCTAATTCGTTGCTGTGACAATCAAAATGAAAAACACCATTATTAGACCCAAAGTAAATGGAGCTGGAGTCAGAATTATAAACTGCAGTGTAAAAATAAGCAGGAGCACTGGAGTAATGAATTGTAGTGTCTGATGTATGGTTGTACCTATAAATACCTTTACCCTCAAGCCCGTACCAAAAGTTTTCATTATCTCCGAAAACAAGTGAAATTGACTGCTGAGGAACATTAAAATCATCTGTAGTCTGAATGCTAGTATTTTGAACTATTTTCAGGCCCTTATTTGTTGCAGCATAATACTTATCTCTAAAAGAAGTCATTGAATAGACTCTCAAATCATACTCAACGAAACTTTTCTTAGTGTATCGGTTTCCAATGAAAGTTTTCCCTTTACCTGTTGAAATGACAGCATCAAAATTTTCTGTTCTATGGATGAACATTATTAAGGGGTCTCTGTAGACCTCATTAAAATTGATCTCTGTAAAAGGTTCTAGTGAAATTCTGAAAACACCACTATTTAAGGAAGTCACCCAAACGTCATGATTCCTATCTATCAAAACATCAGAAGGCGCAACAATAGGTTGTTCTGAGTTATTATAAAGATTAAAGTAACTCCCATCATTATGATCACGCAAGAAAACTCTACCTTGATTTGAAACAAAAACAGTAAAGTCGAAACGCGAATCCGATGCTATAATAATCTCTTCTTCATTCAACAAGCCATTATCTAAATCAACCTCAATAAAAAATTTCGGTCTTATGTCATCCATAAGTACGACAATCTCCTTATCAAGTTTAGAACTTACAAAAACCAAGCTATCACCTGTTTTGGCAACTCCTACCAATTCGTCCGTCACGTTTTGTGATGTTCCAAGTAACCAATCGTAAAGATTTTCTATTCTATCTTCCTCAGATAAAACATAGTTACCTTTTGAAGTAAAAATGAAAAGCCTTCTATCTTTTTCAAATGATCCGTAATAATCAGTTGACTCGTTGAATGGAAAAGTCTTTCGCTCAGTCAACAATAAACTGTCTTCAAAAATAAAAATCCCACCATCCTGAATCAAAACTTCTTTGTCAGCAAAATTTATTAATGCTCGATTACTTCCGTACTGCGGGAAATAATCGAGTTTCTCTAATTGATTATACTGAAGCTTATAATTCTTCCTGTAAAGCGTCGTATACAACACCTTATCTCCAACTACATCAATGTGATTAACGTGCCTGTTAGTTCTACCCTGAACTTCTTCCAGATAATCAAAATTCTGGCCATCGAATTTCATTAAACCCGCACCGTCAGTACCAAACCATAAATAACCGTCATCAGATTCTTCAATGCTTAATATTGCAGATAGAGTTAATCCGTCTCTGTGATTAAAATTCTTGAATGTATACAATTGAGCATTAGTCAAGAAAGTGACTAACAAAAAGAGTATCTGTAGTACAACTCTGAGTTGTTTTATCATTGAACCTGTAGCATTAGAACCTTTAAAGCTACAAAAAATAATACAAAATGATCGACCTGCTTTGTATTAAGCGCAGATGACAAGTTCTTTTTGCACCCATCGAGCTAAAGACTTCGCTTCACTTAATGATTCCGCTGTAATTGTTGCATGACCCATCTTTCGGTGAGGCTTGGTTTCAGACTTTCCATAAAGATGAATGTTTACACCTGATTTAGACATCACTTTTTCCAATCCTCTGTATACAGCTTTACCATTGTAGCCAGCAGATCCCAAAAGGTTCACCATAACTCCCGGTGATTTAATACTTGTTGATCCCAATGGTAAATTCAACACCGCTCTCAAGTGCTGTTCGAATTGAGATGTTTTATTGCACTCGATCGTGTGATGACCGCTATTATGAGTTCTTGGAGCAACTTCATTCACCAGTAATGCTCCGTCTTTAGTTAAAAACAGCTCTACTGCCAAAAGGCCGACCATATCCAAATCATTAACCACCTTAATCGCTAATTTGGCAGCTTCCTCTTCTAGAGACTTGCTAACATTAGCAGGAGAAAACAAAAACTCAACTAAGTTTAAATCTGGATTGAATTCACACTCGACTAATGGATAAGTAATGGTCTCACCCTTTTCATTTCTTGAGACTATAACCGAAAGCTCCTTTGCAAAGTCTATAGATTCCTCAATGATCGAAGGCGCATTAAAAGCCATTTCCCAGTCCGACTTAGTATTTATCATTTGTACTCCTTTACCATCATACCCTCCAGTTCTTAACTTCTGAACAAAGGGAGCTTTAAAGTTAGATTCAACTATATCTGACAAGTCGTTAACCAAATGAAAAGGTGCTGTTGGAATACTATTTTCAATGTAAAACTGCTTTTGCAATCCCTTATCTTTGATCAAGCGAAGAACTCTTGGCTGTGGAAAAACTTTTACCCCCTGTTTCTCCAACTTTTCTAGAGCCTCAATATTAACATTTTCAATTTCTACAGTTAACACATCTTTATCCTTACCAAAGCGCATAACGTCATCATAGTCCGTTATATTTCCAACTGTAAATTCTTCAGCTATTCTGCCACAAGGAGCATGTTTGGAACTATCCATAGCATAAATTCTTACATCATAATTTATTGCTTCCTGAATAAGCATTCTCCCAAGCTGACCTCCACCAAGAACACCAAGCTTGAAATTATCACCATACCATTTCTTTTCCATACTACAAAAATATACATTTAGCTGAAGGGATCGCTTCAATTCAGCCTGAAAAATCCACAGAATCGAACATCAATAATTTGAATTCTAATACAATAATGAGTATAAAATTATATCTTTGTCTTTCGTCAAAGATGAAGGAAGTGCAGATAGAAGATAAAGAATTTGAATTGTACATCAGGTCTGAAGAAATTCAACAAGCCATCAATAATGTAGCTGAACGGATTAAAACTGATTATCAGGGTAAAGATGTTATTTTTGTTGGTGTATTGAATGGGGCATTCATGTTCGTAAGTGACCTCCTAAAGAAGGTTGATTTTAAGTGTGAAATTTCATTCATCAAAGTTGCTTCTTATGAAGGTACAGTAAGCACAGGAAAAGTACATGAATTAATAGGACTGGTAAATGACATTAAAGACAAGCATGTAATAATACTTGAAGATATTGTTGATACAGGTTTAACACTTGATAAAATATTCTCTATTATTGACCATGATGAACCATCTTCATTAGAGGTAGCTACCTTACTTTACAAACCAGAAGCATTCAATGGAAAGCATCCTCCAAAATATGTCGGCATGCAGATCCCAAATGAATTCATTGTAGGTTTTGGACTTGACTATCTAGAATTCGGAAGAAACACTAGAGATATTTATAAACTGAAAGCATAAAATAAAAATACAAATGTTAAATATTGTTCTATTTGGCCCTCCGGGTGCAGGGAAAGGTACTCAATCTCAAAGATTGATTGAAGAATATAGCCTCATCCACCTATCAACAGGTGATATTTTTCGTGCAAATATCGGAGGAAATACTGAGTTAGGTGAACTTGCAAAAAGTTATATTGACAAGGGGCAATTGGTGCCAGACGAGGTAACAATAAACATGCTTAAATCTGAGGTTAAAAAGCATCCAGAATCGAATGGATTTATATTCGACGGATTTCCTCGTACTCAAGCTCAAGCTAGTGCACTAGACGCACTAATGAAAGGTCTCGATAGTACAATTACAGGTATGATTGCTTTAGACGTTCCTGAAGAGGAATTAAAACAACGACTCAAAAAACGAGCTGAAGACTCTGGTCGAACTGATGATGCTGATCCAAAGGTAATTGCAAACCGGATTGAAGTTTACAAAAATGAAACTGCACCTGTTAAAGAGTTTTATAAAAAGCAAGAAAAACTCCACACCATAAATGGTTTAGGAGAAATACAAGCAATCACTGATCGAATGTTCGATACAGTAGAGCGCATAAAATAAAACCAATTAATGGCTTCTGATAATTTTGTAGATTACGTAAAGATCTTCTGTCGATCTGGTAATGGTGGTAGCGGTTCTCGACATATGCTTCGCGAGAAGTATGCACCGAAAGGCGGTCCAGATGGAGGTGATGGCGGAAGAGGCGGACACGTAATATTGCGTGGAAGTAATCACATGTGGACGCTATTGCACTTAAAGTTTCAGAAGCACATTAAAGCTGAACATGGGAATCCAGGTAGAGGCAATCTCATGACAGGCGCTGAAGGATCAGATACCTATATTGATGTTCCTGTTGGGACCATAGCTAGAGATGCTGAAACAAACGAAGCATTATTTGAAATAAGCGAGCACGGTGAAGAAGTAATTCTCAAAAGAGGCGGTCGAGGAGGACGAGGTAATAATCATTTCAAATCTTCGGTAAATAGAACGCCAGATTATGCACAGCCAGGAGAGGAAGGATCTGAAGGATGGTGTATTCTTGAACTAAAGGTCCTGGCAGATGTAGGTCTTGTTGGATTTCCAAATGCAGGGAAAAGCACTTTGCTCTCGGTGGTTTCAGCCGCTAAACCTGAAATTGCTAATTACGCCTTCACAACATTACGTCCAAACCTTGGGATGGTCGAATACCGTGACAATCAATCTTTCGTTATGGCCGATATACCGGGTATAATTGAAGGCGCCCATGAAGGAAAAGGTCTTGGCTTGAGGTTTCTTCGTCACATCGAACGAAATGCAGCATTATTATTCCTTGTTCCGGCTGACAGTGATGATATAAAAAAAGAGTTTGAAATACTGTTGGATGAATTAAAAAAGTACAACCCTGAGTTATTGGATAAAGATCGATTATTGGCAATTTCTAAAAGCGACATGCTCGATGAAGAATTAATGTCCGAAATATCAGAAGACCTTCCTGACATTGAAACTATCTTTATTTCTTCAGTAGCTAACTTTAATATTCAACAACTGAAAGATAAGCTTTGGCAAACTTTAAATAAATGATTGAGTGGTTAGAACATCTCGACCAACAACTACTCATTTTTATTAATGGATTGCATACCCCTGCACTCGATGATATAATGTGGATCATTAGCAGTAAATTTTTCTGGTTTCCGTTCTATATTTTTCTATTTGTTTTAGTTTACATCAAGTTCAGTTTAAGAACAGCTATTTTATTCACTCTATTTGGTTTTGCTGCGGTTGGTTTAGCTGATTTCCTTGCAACTTTTGTTTTCAAGGAAATGATCGCTAGATATAGACCGTCCCATAATCAGAACATAGGACATCTTTTACATTTTTATGAATTCAAGCCTAACGAATTATACAAAGGAGGACAATATGGATTTGTTTCAGGGCATGCAACAAACTCATTCGTTATTGCTATGATGTTTATTCAACGACTGAAATCGAGTTTTAAATGGATTGCTCCTTTCCTAATATTATGGGCTCTTGTAGTTTGCTATAGCAGAATGTATCTTGGAGTACATTACCTTTCAGACATAATAGGAGGAGCAATATTAGGGACTTTGATCGCCTTTATATTTTATCGAATTTACTCCAGAGTCACGCTTAAAACGAAGAATTAAGCAACAGGGACTAGCTCATGGATCTCTTGAAGTATATGAGACCTTTCCGCACCTAAGTCTTTCCAATTATTTTTAGCAATATACTTTCTCTTTTTAAATGACTCGAATCTTTTAAACCAGTTATATGCGATCAACCCTGACAATGGAGATAATATAAAGTAGTTTAACAGCCAAAATGACCAAGAGGAATAGATTAAATAGTGGCCTAAGAACAAGGGAATCAAATTAAATAAACCTACAGCAACTACCCCTAACATCATTTTAACACTACCCCAAAAAACTTTTCTTTTAAACGATTTTTCAACAAACCTTTTGATAAAAATATAGGGTAGGTAATTATGTATCAATCCAATTAACATAATCGGAGAGAGCAAAACTAAAAAGAGAATATCACCAACTTTGTTCCAGCGATTTGTGGTCACATGGTAGAAATCATTTTCAGAAAAATCAAAACGCTTCTGTTGCTCAAAGTATGCTTTCATTCGGGAACCAAGCTTCTTTAGATTCGATTTTGTATCATCATCAACCTGATTAAACCAATCCGCTAAATTCTTGGAGTACGTCCACCTGTCTAATAAAGATATAGACTTGTCTGTATCAGTACTATTCATACCTTTTCGAGTAAAGCGCATAATAGATTCATGCACAGGTGCAAGATCAAAATCTCTTACATCAGTTATTTGATCCCGCATCCTAAGCTCAACTTCATGAGTGAGTTGGTTTATCGTTTTATTCGGATCAGCTTCATATTGCTCTTTATATTCATTAAGACATATGGGGTCACTATTGGAAACCACAACATCACTACCTAATATATTTGGATCGGAATAATTCACGCCAATAGCCTGAATATATATTGGCTTACTCCAGTTTTCATTTTCTAAGGCTCCGAACCCTATTCTAACTGCTCCTTTCTTTATTGGCTTAAGTCTTCTTATGAAGACATCGTCAGTAAAACCTTCTGCAAAAAGGATTAAGCTTCGACCATATTTCAAAACTCTGTAACACTTTTGAAATATTTCTTCATTTTTCTTCTTTGTGTCTTCACCATCTTGCTGACGGTAAATAGGAAACATATGAGATGCCCACAAAACCGGTTTTAATAATGGAGTAAATACATCTGCTCTTGTCATGAAAAAAACTATAGGAGGCTGAGAATTGGCAACCACCAGAGGATCCATAAAAGAGGCGGCGTGATTACTCGCAAAAATAGTACGAGCAAACCTCTTCTTAGGTTTGTTGACATTTAAAAATCGAGGATAATATACCCAAAGAGTATACTTTAAAAGGAACTTAAGTAAAAAATATAGCGGCCTCATCTAATGATAGGATTTTAGAGCAAATCTAACATTTTTCCGTTTTATAAGGTATTTCTATATGGGATTAAAACGAAGTTCTACCTTGTTATTTTGATCGAAAGAAAATCTTTCCACTCCTTCAAGTTGTTCAACAAGGGCGCCAATCAAGAGCTCTGAAAGATTTGGATCACTATTGACATCAACATCATGAAAGATAGACTGGGGTTGATTATCAACCATTTCTAATAGGTATGTATGATCATCATTCGATTTTTCTAAGTTTATTTTAAACTCAATTTCATCACATACCTCACATGTATGCGAAATCCATATTTGTAATACCTCTGTGATGAATAGACCTAGGGGAACTAAAGTATTCAAATTGATGTGTTGAAAGTCTACACGTTCTTCAAAACTAATGTAAACATCAGTATAAAGACTTTTCAAATAGTTCATAAGGTCTCTAATATAAGAAGCTACATCAACTAGATTCATCTCCATTGACTTGTAGATATTCTGATGAATTAGAGCCATAGCCTGAACCCTATTATGGATATCCTGTAAGTCATTGCTCTTTCCATCTGAACGCATTAGATACATCTTTAGAATACTTGATATTATCTGTAGATTATTATTGACTCTATGATGAACTTCTTGGATGAGCTGCTCCCTCTTATTGTTATTCTGTTTCAACTCTGAATACTGAGAGGAGACAGCCTCAATAGCACGATCTAGGTCAATACTTTTCTGTTCTAGAATTGATTCTAAACGTCTTTTAATTTGGGCCAATTCCTCATTCTCATGAATCTTAACTAGCGTTGCAACGGATATAGAAGCTAATATTTCAAATAGCTTGATGTGGTATTCATTATAAAAATTCTTTTCCGGATGTTCACTACTTATTACAGCATAAACCTCGTCATTCATTTTTATTGGAACTTCAATTTCAGAACCTGCTTTGATGATATCTTTAATGTATCTTGGGTCATCAGCGACATTTGCTATCAGTATAGAATCACCACTTTCTGCCGCAATTCCAGCAAATCCTTCACCAAATTTCAAGGTTAACTTATTAACTATTTCCTTATTTGTATACTTATGACCGTAAGCAGCAACTTGATAAAGTAATTTTTTCTCTATATCAACTTTATATATTACGCAGTCAACAAGGTTCAAACGAGGAGCAATTTCATTTACCAAAAGCCCAAAAACATCACTTTCTGTTTTTGAGTTTTCCAGAATTTTACTACCAAAATGAATAATCTCGAGAATAGAACTGAAGCCTTTCTCGGCCTCTAACTTACTTAGATTTAGGTTATATTTATTCTTGTCAAACATGGTCTAGCAAAAAGCAAGTTAAATAGAAATTGCTTTATAGCTAAACATATTTATTTAAATAATAAAGATTTTCGACGAATTACATCTTTTCATCGTTCTTTAGCTCTTTATCGATGTTCCTGTTCTTGCCAATCACCATACCCAGCTGAAGTTCATGAATGTAGTTTGAACTTCTCTGCACTTCACCCATTGCTACATCGTAAGCGTATCCAAACGTAAACCTTTGGGCGAAATTTAATCCAACAGCAAGATTCAATGCATCATTGAATCGATATGACATATTTGCCCAATATCGTCCTTGATAAATCGCTTTAACACCTAGATTGAAAGAAAATGGTGCATTCCCGATAATCTGTGCCATAAAATGAGGTTGAACAACAACATCAGTTGTCTTTATTGGCAGGTCATACATTCCATATATAAACCAGTGACGTCCAAATTGAGATTGTGTTACTACCTGATCAACAACTAGATCATTCTTTAATAGTTGAGTGCTAGAAACACCAAAATGAAAACGCTCACCGTAAAAAGCAATTCCTGCATTAAGGTCGAATATTGTTTGATTAGAATTATTTGCTAAAAAGTTATTGTACTGTAAATCATCTTGATCCAAAAGCACTACTTTATCACTTCTAATACCTAGGTTAGATAAACCAGCGCTCATACCCAAACTAAGCATTGTCTTCTTTGAAAAGCGCAGATGATAAGCGTAGCTAGCCATTGCACTTGTCTTTTGAAATGGACCAATTTGATCCGACATCATTCGACCACCCATAACGTGTTTATTCTTACCAACTATCCTTTGAGGTGTTTCGAAAGTAGATCTTCTATCAACATTAAACTCATCAATTACTTCATTTCTATCATTGAAGCTAATTTCAGAATGACCTGTGGCATAGAAGCTCTGGGGTGTCCCCTCTATTCCTAGCCACTGCCTTCTGTAACCAATGTCCAATTTTATTGTTTTTGTCAATCCTCCAGCGGCAGGATTAAAAAAGAACGCGTTATTATAATACTGCGAAAACTGAGATTCCTGCTGAGCGAACCCGGTCATAAACAATCCAAAAAAGAATACTATTCCTATTATTTTTTTCATAATGCTCTACTTATCTGATGATGCTAATTGGCCCCTTTATCTCAGTTCCGTTATCGTCATTTAATAATATTCTATAGAAGTAAGTTCCTACAGGTAGTTCTCGTCCTTCATTCATTAGAGTTCCATTCCAAGGGAATTCATAACCGATCGACTCAAATACTAAACTCCCCCATCTATTCACAATCTTTACTTCGGCTTCAGGATACAAAATATTCAAGTTCTCTAATACAAACAAATCATTTTTTCCATCCTCATTTGGAGTGATCATAGTGGGTATTATAGGGTTGTATTCACCACATTGCGCACCTGTAACAATAACAGTATCCAATGTCGTAGGACAAACGTTATGCCCTTGACCGAATACAATAATATTTTCCCCTCCACTCAAATTGGTAAATGTAGGTGTCGATGTAGTGGAGTTGGAAATATCTGCACTTCCAGAAATAACGTACCAAATTGTACTGATACCAAATGGACTTGGAGTACCTTCGAGAACAAATGAACCATCAGTTAAACAGATGGTAGTATCTTCGGTGTAAATTTCAGCGTCTTGCTTAGCAAATACTGACAATGTATCAGACGTAGATGGACATGTACCATTAGTAATTGTCCAAGCCAAGTTATTCCAGCCACCATTTAAATCAAAGGCTACTGTGTTCGGGGAACTATCATCTAAAAAGGACACGCCATCCAACGAAGACCACATACCTGAACCAGATGATGGCTGATTAGCCGAAATAGCAATAAGCGTATCTCCACAAACAAATAATGAATCTTGTGTACTCGCAGGCAATGGTTGTTCATAAACTTCTATAGTAACAGAATCTGAAAGGCTTCCACAAGATGTGGATGAAATTGTCCAAACAAAAATATTCTCTCCGTAAGTCATATTGTTGGCTCCTGTATTATTCGCAAACAAGTTATTTACTATTCCTCCACCTTGAGAGACTGACCATTCGCCTGTTCCATTAGCCGGAGCATCTGCATTCAAAGGAATACTTGTACCTTCGCAAAGACCAGTATCAATAGAGTTTATTGATGGAACATCAGGGTACTCTAAAATTTCGATGGTAAACGAACAAGAACCTACATTACCCGAAGAATCGATAACTTCATAAGACTGGGTTGTAATTCCAATTGGAAATTCATCACCTGATGTAAATCCACTTACATCAGTTTGAGTTAAAACAAAACCTGAACAGTTTTCAGTGATGACAGCATCTGGATAATTAACAATTGGATCACATGTACTTATGTTCGCTGGGCAATCAATCAATGGAGCTACTGTCTCAATAACCGTTAGGAAAAACGAACATGTATCTGCATTTCCTGAATCATCAGTTGCTAAAAGCATAACCTCATGTGTTCCTGTTCCTATAGACGTTCCTACTGCAGGGAGTTGAGTTACCGTTGTATTAGGGCAGTTATCAGAAACTGTTGCTAAAGAAGTAAAGTCAGTAATAGTATAATCACAACTTGTACCATTATTAACTATCTGATCAGCTGGACAAGATATAGTTGGTGCCACCTGATCATCTGGAATAACATCAACTAGACAAGTTGCGGAATTACCATTTTCGTCTGTAAGTGTAATTTCAATTTGATCACTTCCCGTTAGCGTCGCTCCAGGTGCAACACCTTGCGTTATCGTCATATCAGCAAGCT
>CBFHJL010000013.1:20015-40779 GCA_965656195.1 Brumimicrobium sp.
CAGAGCAGTTGTCCGTACCAGTTACTAATCCTGTAACATCAGGAGCACCATATTCACAAGCAGAATTGACAACTACAACTGTATCGTTCGAACAATCGGGAATAGGCGAAGTAAGATCATCTAAAGTAACTTGTAGGTCACATGTTACCGAATTTCCAGATTGATCTGTAACTGTCATAGTAACGGTCGTTTCTGAACTAATAACAGTTCCAGCCGTTGGACTCTGAGTTATGGTTAAATCTCCCGGCCCATCGCAGTTATCTATAGCTGTCACAAAAGAAGTATAATCTCCTATGTTTGCCTCACAATTACCTCCTGTTACTTCGGATTGATCTGGAGCACAAACCGCAATCACAGGCGCTTCTCCGTCTACTACTTCAATATTAAGCGGACAGCTGGAATTATTCCCGTCAGGATCTTCTGCTGTCAAGTTTATTACGTAAATGCCTGGAGACAATACGCTCCCTATCGCTACGTCTTGAGAATAGGTCAAATCTCCCACTGTGTAACAATTATCTGTAGCTGTAATACTTGCAGAATAATCTGGAACTGTGAATTCACAATTTGTTGTTGCATCCTCAGTAATCGTTCCACTAGGACAGGACACATCTGGACTCATAGTGTCTGTTAAGGTTATTTCAAATGAACATGAACTGACGTTTCCTGATTCATCTTCTGCAGTCATTGTTATGGTTTGTACTGTTCCCAGACCACTTACAATCGTTCCTATTGCTGGACTTTGTGTAACAATGAGGTTTGCACTTGAGGTACAATTATCGACCAACCCCGTCGCTCCAATATAATCTGGAATCTGTATTTCACAATTTGCATCAGTTCCGATAGGCTGATCGGCGGGACATGTAATAACAGGACTTTCGTCATCTATAACCTCAACATCGAAAGAGCAAGTGTCTGTATTTCCATCTAGATCTTCAGCAACAATTTGAACTGTTGTTATTCCTGATATGGCTGTCAACGGTGCGGGAATTTGTGTAAAAGTCATGTCTGCTGCATTCGAAACACAGTTGTCTGACCAAGTAATTTGAGTTGTATAATCTTGTAGTAGTGTATCACAAGTCCCTGTGGCAACACTTTGAGATTGATTTCCTGGGCAAGATATGACTGGCGCTGTGGTATCTACTAGCTCGACCGTAAATGAACATGTTCGAGAATTACCCTGTTCATCCACTGCATTAATAGAAACCAATTGATCTGAGCTAATAATTGTTCCAGATACAGGAGTTTGAGTGATCGACAGATCGGCAAAAGCGGAGCAGTTATCACTTATTGAAGCTAAAGATAAATAATCATCTAAATTAGCTTGACAGCTATTATCAGCTTCGATTGTTTGATTAGCAGGGCAAATCACATCAGGGCTAATCGTATCCAAAGCTGTCACATTAATTACGCAGGTATTGGTATTACCAGATAAGTCTTCAACTGTAACCTCAACACTCACAGATGTGTTATGCCCAGTTATTGGGGTGCCTGAAGGTATATCTTGAGTCAAAATAAGGTTACTTGTCGAGGTACAATTATCACTAGCTACGATATGTGGAGGCAATAATAAATCTGGAACCTGTGCATCACAATTAGTACTACTGATGTAAACATCTAAACTACCTGAACAAGCTAAAGACGGTGGTGTAACATCTGTAGAACTTAATTGAATATTATAAATTGCAACAGATGGATCTGTCCCAATTCCATCGGAATTATTTACCCATCTAAAACCAAGTTTAACATTTGGATTATTATCTGCTGAGGCTGGTAAAGAAAGTGTGTATTGCGTCCATTCACCCTGAGGCGAGCACGTTAATGCCGTTTTAGCCGGATCATCTAATTGAGTCCACGTAGTACCATCAAAATATTCGAAAGTCATATTATCATTGATACCGTCACCATTTTCAATATATTCGAAAGAAAGTTGAACCCCACACTGTCCAGAACAATCGATAAAAGGTGATTCTACTACTCTATCCGTTGCCGGATCTAACCCTAATCCACCATCATCAGTAAGATAGGCTGCCCCAACATCCGCTAGTCCTGGACCAATATGCAAGGTAGGGTTTGTTCCACATCCAGCACCACAATTCCCAACACCTTCACCGTTTTCTGCAGCACTAATGTACCAGACATTTCTATCCGCACCATTAGCTCCTGCCCCTCCCCTAGTCAACCATTCACCGTTTGAACTCATGAAACCATTTGCTAGAGTTCCAGTATTACAACCTGAACCAAAAGTTTCAGTCCAAAAGACCTGAGAAAATACTTGTGAACTAAAAAGAAAAGCAAATAGTATTACGCTTATTTTCGTAAGAAGGATAAGTTTCATAGAGTATTAGTTATAATGTAGCGCTAATATAAGATAAATCGACTAAATAATAAATTAATACATCGCATTAAAACAGAGAGTTAACCCTTAGAAGTTAGGCGTTAAAGCATGCGTTTTGAAGAAGTCATCGATATAGTCTATTGCTTCTTGCTCTGTATCTACCATAGCAAATAAGTCGAGATCTCCTTCGGAGATATTCCCTTCGGCAAGCATTGTAGATTTAATCCATCCAATAAGACCTTCCCAGTATTCTTTCCCAATCAAAACAACTGGTTTACGACTAATCTTTTTCGTTTGGATAAGCGTTAATGCTTCAAAAAGCTCGTCCATCGTCCCAAATCCACCTGGAAGCACTACAAATCCCTGAGAGTACTTTACAAATACTACTTTACGAACGAAAAAATAGTCAAATTTAAGATTAGACTCCGGGTCGATGTACTGATTACCACTTTGCTCGAAAGGAAGGTCAATATTAAGACCTACAGACTTACCGCCACCTTCTTGCGCACCTTTGTTTCCTGCCTCCATAATTCCAGGACCTCCTCCAGTAATAACACCATATCCTCTCTCACCAAGAAGTTTAGAAATATTAACAGCCATTTGGTAATACTTGTTATCCGGTTGAGTTCTTGCAGATCCAAACACTGAAATACAAGGACCAATCTTCGCCATGCTTTCATAACCATTAACAAATTCTGCCATGATTTTAAAAATGGCCCAACTATCATTGGTTTTAATTTCGTACCAGTCTTTTTTCATCTTTTATCTTTTTAATTCTTCCGCTAAATACTTTGCAGTAAATGATTCTTTATGTTTTTTCGCTACTAGCTCAGGAGTTCCTTTCGCTATTATCTGCCCTCCTTTACCGCCACCTTCAGGTCCAACATCGACAATATAATCTGCAAATTTAACAATATCCAAATTGTGTTCGATCACCAAGACAGTATTACCTTCTTCTACTAGTTTATTAAGCACATCTAAGAGCATTCGAATATCCTCAAAGTGCAATCCTGTTGAAGGTTCATCGAGAATATATATTGTTTTACCAGTGCTTCGTTTTGCTAACTCTGAAGCCAATTTAATTCTTTGTGCTTCTCCACCAGACAAAGTTGTCGAAGGCTGACCTAACTTAACATAACCCAAACCAACAGACTTCAATGTAGATACTACACGATGGATCTTTGGGATAGGCTCAAAGAAATCAGCAGCATCATCTATTGTCATATCGAGTACATCAAAAATAGATTTTCCTTTATACCTAACCTCTAACGTTTCTCTATTGTACCTCTTACCCTTGCAAGTTTCACATTCCACATAGACATCAGGTAGAAAGTTCATTTCGATTTGTTTCAACCCTCCACCTTTACAAGTTTCACATCGTCCTCCTTTAACATTAAAAGAAAAACGTCCTGGTTTATAACCCCTGATTTGAGCTTCGGGAAGACTTGCAAATAATGTTCTAATTTCATCAAATACCTTTGTGTAAGTAGCTGGATTAGATCTTGGTGTTCTTCCAATTGGATTTTGATTGATCTCAATGACTTTATCCAATGCGTCCAACCCTTCGATTGTTTTGTACGGTAGAGGTTCTTTAACTCCTCTATAAAAATGAGCATTTAATATAGGATACAAGGTCTGGTTAATCAAAGAAGACTTGCCGCTACCAGAAACTCCAGTTACACAAGTAAATGTTCCCAACGGAATGGAAAGGTTAACATCCTTCAAATTATGACCATGAGCTCCTTTAAGAGTGAGTTTATTTTTATTCCCTTTTCGTCTTTTTGAAGGAATGGGTATCGTTCGCTGATTATTCAAATACTCTGAAGTCAAAGACCCTGACAATAAAGTCCCATTATAATCTGTTGCGCTCAAAATCTGACCTCCGTGAATTCCTGCACCAGGACCTATATCTACAACAAAATCTGCTGACTCAATCATTTCGCGATCATGCTCAACCACAATAACAGAATTACCTGTGTCTCTTAATTTTTTCAGAGAATCTATCAATCGAGTATTATCCCTTTGATGTAAACCAATGCTTGGTTCATCTAAAACATATAAGACGTTCATCAACTCTGAACCAATCTGAGTGGCCAGTCTTATGCGCTGGCCTTCTCCACCTGAAAGCGTACGTGCCGATCTATTAAGTGTTAAATAATTTAACCCGACTGCGAGTACGAATGAAAGTCTGTCATTGATTTCTTTCAATATCTCCTTTCCTACTTTAAGTTCGTTCTTACTCAATTTTTCAGGAAGGCCCTTGAAAAATACGCCTAGCTCATCAATATCTAATTGAACTAACTCACCGATATGCTTTCCTTGGATCTTGAAATAGTGAGCCTCTTTTTTCAGCCTAGAGCCCGAACATTTAGGACACTCCTTTTTATTCATGAAAGACTGAGCCCATCGCGTAATTTTCTTAGCACCCTTCTCTTCAAAATGTCTTGTCATGAAATCAATCACCCCTTCAAATTCGGGAACGTTTTTACCCAATTTATTACGTGTGGCTTCACGACCATACAAAATTGTTGTCATAACATCTTCTGGAATTTCTTCCATTGGAGTTGTTAATTGGTAGCCTTCAGCCTCTAAAAGATCTCCAAGTTTATCAAAAATCCATGTGCGCTTATACTTACCTAAGGGCGCAAGTCCACCTTTCTTAATAGATAATTTTGGATCTGGAATAATCTTATTCATGTCAATGACAGATACCTCACCCAACCCATTACAGTTCGAACATGCACCATATGGGGAATTAAAAGAAAATAGATTAGGTTCTGGCTCAGGGTAACTGATTCCTGAAGTAGGGCACATTAACAACCTACTGTAAAACTTAACCTCATCTGAATCATGTTTATTGAGCATCATTGATTTATCACCGTGCTTCATTGCAGATTCAACTGCCTTCTTCAATCGCTGTCGATCTGACTTATCTACTTTTACACGATCCACAACCATTTCAATATCATGGATTTTATAGCGATCAAGCTTCATTCCCCTTTTGATGTCTTGGACCTCTCCATCAACACGGACCTTGGTGAATCCTTTTTTTCTGATTTTCTCAAAAAGCTCTCGATAATGCCCTTTCCTTCCTTTTATCAGAGGAGCTAAAAAGATGACCTTTTCCCCATTATATTCTTTCAAAATCAAATCCACAATCTGGTCATCTGAATACTTTACCATCGGTTCTCCTGACACATATGAGTATGCCGTTCCCAACCGAGCAAAAAGCAATCTCATAAAATCATAAACTTCAGTTATAGTGCCGACTGTAGATCTTGGGTTTTTGGATACCGTTTTTTGCTCGATGGAAATAACAGGTGATAACCCCTCAATTTTATCTACTTTAGGACGGTCCATCCCAGATAAGAATTGACGCGCATAAGAAGAAAAAGTTTCTATGTACCTTCTTTGTCCTTCGGCAAATATGGTATCGAATGCCAATGAAGACTTTCCACTTCCACTCAAGCCAGTAAAAACAACCAATTTATTTCGAGGGATATTAATATCAACATCCTTTAAATTGTGCTCTTTCGCACCATAAACCTCAATAAAGTCTTTCATACAATTGTCCTTATTTCAACACTCTATTAACCTTTATATAGACCCAGTTGTTCGCTGTTTTTGGGAATTAGCAACTTAAAACTAAAGTTCTTGCTTGCATTTAAGTAGTTTCTTAAAATCCATGGATTTAATTTACGAATCACCTTGAGCGAAGTACCTTTTTCAATTGCCCATTTTGATAGGTCTTTTATTTTATAATCAACAACCACCTCTCTATCATCATATTCAGGATATAACTGGTCCTCTGAAATTATAAATCCAAACTGCTCAGGTTTCTCCATTATGTATTTGACCGCAAGCATTCTGAATACATATCTACTGGTCTCATTATTCAAGGAAAGGTCAAAATATGAGGATACATTCTGATTCTCAAGTGCATCACTTATACCTTTTCTGCCTCGATTATATGAGGCGGCCGCTAACATCCATGAACCAAACTGCAAATACGCTTTTTTTAAATACTCACAAGCAGCTTGGGTGCTTATACTCACATCCATACGCTCATCAACTTGTCTATCTATAATCATTCCGTAATCTTTCGCCGTTCGAGGCATAAACTGCCAAAATCCCTTGGCTCCTGAAGGGCTAGTTGCTTGGGTCAATCCACTTTCTATAACAGCCAAATAAACTAAATCTTCGGGAACACCATTCTCATTTAATATACTTTTCATTAATGGGAACCAACGATTAGCTCTTTTCAAATATAGAATTGTATTAGAATGCCAAAAATTATTCACAACAAGTTCCCTATCAAACCTCTCTTTAAGATCAGTATCTGACAAGTCAATTCTCTCATCTGCGAAAAAAATTTCTTCCGGAACTTCAGGGACCTTAAACACATGGTTTCCAATCTCTGAATGAACTTTAGGGTCTTTCGTTTTGCTTTTTACGACATGCTTTTGATCCACGTTGCAACTGACGATTAAAAAAATCAGCAAAATCAATAAAACATCCTTCATATAGTTACTTTTAGAAAAGCAAAAATAGGTATTAATAAATCAATAATAGACGTGAACTTAGTAAAGGACAAATAGGCTATTTGAATCTAGATTGGATTGTATTTTTATAGAGAAGTATGAATACTATCAAAAAGAATACTCCCCCTACAAACGTTTGTTTAGACACATTCTTCTCAATCATAAGCCAACCCAGAGAGGTAGATATAAAAAACGCCAATAGTCCAATGAGGAAAAATACTCTCCAGACTTTGAAATCAGAATAACCTCTGTATACCAAATGATGTGTTGTATGGTCTTTTCCTCCAACCATAGGTGATTGACCTTTTTTCAATCTATTGATCACGACAGTCAGCGTATCTGCAAAAGCAGGGGCAAACGCACAACAAACCAACAAAAAACCACTCCAGGAGGGCAAATCATAATTTCCAGGTAAGTTCCAAAGGCCTTGAATTGCAAAAAAAGCAACATACAAACCAATGAATTGGCTTCCCGTATCCCCCATAAACATTCTCGCTGGATTTATATTATAAAACATAAATCCGAGTATAGCTCCTATCTCAGCAACCAAAATCACCACCCAGAAATTAAAGGAAAAGCCGGAACTAAAAAGAATTAACACAAAACAAGATAGAAGAATAAACATCGAGACTGTAGATGTAATACCGTCCATATTATCAAGCATATTCAAACTATTCATAATGGCAACTACCCAAATTACAGTTAGTACTGAATCGATCCAAGAAACATGAGAAAAATGAATGACTGAATTTGTATAGACTAAAATTAATCCACAACCAATCTGACCTAGCAGTTTTAATAAGGGCTTCGTATTGTATGCATCATCTGCCAATCCAACTACAAATGCAAGTGTCGCGGCTGATAAAAGACCAATAAACTGTTGATTATCAAATATTGTCTCTCCTGAATGCAATGAGGCATAAAAAACCGTTGACATAAGGAAAGTAATATACATACTTATCCCACCTAGCGAGGGTTTAGACTCATTGCTCCACCGTATGACAACATCATTTTTATTTCTAATACCAAGATTCCTCGAAAACTTTAAAAGCAATCGATTTATTATCAACGAGACCAGAACAGCTCCCGTGAAAAAGCAAATTATTTCTATTAAATAGTTTAGCAGCACAACCCTTAGATATTTCTAATATGGGGTATTAAAGTTACTAAATTCTGTATACTTTCCGTCTTTTACTGATATTAAAGGACTATCTATACCCCAATCAATATTAAGAACTGGGTCATTCCAAGATAATCCCCCTTCACTTTGGACATTGTAGAAATTAGTACACTTATACGAAAAAATTGTATTGTCCTCAAGTGTTAAAAAACCATGAGCGAAACCCTCCGGAATAAAAAACTGCTTTTTATTATCTTCAGTAAGTCGAACGGCAAGATGCTGCCCATAAGTTGGTGAATTGGAACGGATATCAACCGCAACATCCAAGACTGCACCTTTCACTACGCGAACCAATTTTGCTTGACCGAATGGAGGCGACTGATAATGAAGCCCTCTTAACACTCCTTTATGAGAGAGAGATTCGTTATCTTGAACGAAGACAGGAGGATTTTTGAAATAAGTACTCCACTTATTTTTGTTAAATGATTCAAAAAAATACCCTCTATCGTCTCCAAAAACATCTGGTTCAATAATAAGCAATCCATCTATTTTCGTGCGAACAACATTCATAATTCCGTGTTATTTTTGAACATTCCTTTCTTAGGTTCATCAGAATAATACCCCCCGTAACCAAAACCATATGAACTTTTCGAATTAGACTCCCCATTCAAAACAACATTTAGATTGCGAATCTCTTCAGGCTTTGCTATTCCTTCCAAATTAGTAATGAAATGTCGTTTAGAGTAATTAGCCTTAAAAACAAATATCGGCACATCAACCTTTGTCAAAACATTCACCCCATCTGACACAAGACCAACAGGAGGGTTATCAATTATGATAATATCGAAATCTGCTTTCAAAGAAGATAATACCTCATCAAATTTTGGACTCAAAATAAGTTCTGAAGGATTCGGTGGAATTGGCCCAGCAGGAATAAAGAATAGGTTATCTACGTTTGATTTATTTACCACTTCTTCGACCGAATAGTGACCCGCCAATAAATTACTCATTCCTTTTGCGTTTGAAGCCTCAAATCCTATATGGATTTTAGGCTTTCTCATGTCAAGATCTATAACAACCACCTTTTTACCAGACATCGCAATAATTCCTCCCATATTCAAAGCAACAAAAGTTTTACCCTCACCAGAAATTGATGAAGTGACAGCTATAGTTGAAACATTATTTTTTACAAATGATAAATTCGTTCGTATTGACCTGAAAGATTCGCTGATTCTCGACTTAGGGGCATCAGCAACTAAGAGCTGAGAATTAATCATTTTTCTATTCGTCAATGGTACAGACCCTAATATACCTATGCCAGCTGGAATCACTTTTTGAAGTTCTGACAACTGACTAATTTCATCAAAAGTTAAATAACGGAATAATAGAACGCTAAAACCTAAACTTAACGCCAAAAAAGCGGCAATACCATAGATGAAATTTCTTTTAGGAGATATAGGAGCACTAGAGATTGAAGGAGGGTTCAATACTTTGTTTTTACTTGCGTACCCCGCGTTTGAAATTGAATATAAGACTTTTTTCTCCGTCAATAAATTATAGTACTTTTCGTTCAGTTCTTGAATATTTCTGAGACGTGATAGCTCCATCTGTTTCTCAGGGAGTCCATAGTAATCCTTTTCAAGAGATTTAATTTCACTTCTTACAAACTCTAACTTCTCTTTAACCCTGGATTCTAGTGTTTCAACGATATTGTTTATATAATTGATTCGTTGTTCAATACGAAGTTTCACTTTAACAAAGGCATCATTATTTTCAGTCACTTTGTAAGAAAGGTCTTCCTTCCTTTCTATAAGATTGTGAAGATCGAGGACCTGATCATTTAAACTACTTTCAAATGATTTTCCTACTAGCTCTGGAATCATTTTATAAACCTCCATACTGTTGGGCGACTCTTTCAGCTTTTGATTCAACATTTGGAGTGTCCTGAGTTCATTAAGAAGCTCAAACTCCTGCATTCTGAAAGTTTCCATTTTTCTAGCAACAGACTCAGAGTAAGATTCAGCATTGGGCAAACTTTCCGTCTTTTGAAAGTGCATTATACTATCCTTCGATTGACTGAGCTCGTTTCGTAATGAATCAAGTTGCTTCGTAATAAATAATAATACATTTTCGGCACTTTCTTTTTTAAAGCTTTCGTCATAATCAAGAAAACTATTACTCACGGCCTGCACAACGTCACGAGCAAAAAGTGAATTATGAGACTGAAAGCTAATTTCAATTGTCTTTGCTCGAATATCTACGGGATTCACTTTTAACTTATCAATATGTTTTCTTACAAGACTGTTCAGCTCATTGAATTCAAAATAAAGACGATTCGTTTGTGCATCAATCTTAAAACTTTCCCAATCATAAACCTGGACCTTTATGTCAAAAAAGGGAGTTACAAGTAGCTTGTTAGGTTCTATAGTCCAATGTCCTGTTCTTTTATGATTATTTAGCGTTATCAAAATTTCATCATTCTTAACACCAATAAAAATTCTGTGACCACATAAACTAGAATCTTTCAATTCCAAAGGCAATACTTCAAAACTGGTCCGTTGATATCGTTTTTCAGTAAGTAGATCTCCTTCTGCATATTGACTTACTTTCAAATCTAGATTATTCATGGCTTTCTTAAACAAAAGCTCAGATCGCAAGAGCTCAATATCCTTTGAAATAGAGGACTCATCATCGATACTTTTAAAATCCAAAACATTAGCACCTTGATTCTCCTCGTTTATTTGTATTAAAGTTTTTGACTCATAAAGTGCCTTTGTATAGCGCAGATAAAAAAAGGCTCCTGTTAAAAAGACTGCGAAAATCAAAACTAGCCAGTACCAACTTCTTCTCAGCACAAGCTTAACGATATCTATATCGAAAGAATTATTGACAAATATTTTACTGGAACTATTGGCCATTATATTATTGAAGTGATAAAATAACAGAAACGACAACGATTGCAGATGATATGACTGAGATGATCGGAGTAGCTTCTTTTAGTATTTCTCGAGATAATTGCTTTGTTGGTTCAACATATATGTAATCATTCGTTTGAACGATCATATCTGCATATTTTAATCCTTGTACAGTACTTAAGTCAATTTTATAGATTTTTCTGCCACCTTCCGACTTTCGAATGACTTTAATCTCTTTAGATTTACCTCGCTCAGTTATTCCACCAGCAAGAGCGATAGCCTCCATCAAAGTTGTATTATTATTCGTTAAAGGTATTACAGAAGCCTCACCTCCTGAACCAGGAAAAACAATCACCCTTCGATTTGTTACCTCAACTAAAACAAAAGGACTTTTGTATTTTTCACTGAACTTCTTAGATAAATATTTCTGTGATTCAACTATACTTAAACCACCAACCTTTACAAGGCCTATCATTGGAAGATCAACAGTCCCGTCTTGTCTAACAAGATACTCTATATCTGCCCCTTGTCCGATTCTTTGGTTTTGCTCTGTACCTCCTCCGATTCCGGACATAACATCTATGATGTTTTTTCCGTCTTCTGTATACATGGTAAACTTGATCTTATCATCTGGTGAAATAAGATAGGCTTCATCAGGAGAAAGGGGAATATCTTCGGTAATAAACTCATCTTCATCTCCTTGGAACATAATGTGACTATTTACACCACAGGATGAGAGGTAAAAAAAGCCAAGTAAGGCCAATGACAATATCAGAATTCTACTTTTCATTTTTCAATAACTCCTTGTAATAGGCATCTATATCATTTACTAGACGCTCATATCCATATCGTTTCAGAACATAATCTTTGCCAAAAGTACCATACTTTTCACGTAATTCATTGCTCTCCACCAATAAACGGAGTTTTTCAGCATAAGTTTCAATATCATCCTTTTTTATGACAAATCCGGCTGAACCATTGACAACAACATCTCTTACGCCACCTACATCTGTTGTAACAACAGGCAACCCTGTTGCTTGGGCCTCTATCAAACTTACAGGTGTACCCTCGTTTTTAGATGTTAAGCACATAATATCCATACCAGCATTAAAAGTAGAAATATCAAGAATCCAAGAAGTCAATTCAATAATCTTTCCATCGGGATCAATTTCCCTAGCTTTCTCCTCTATTTCTTTTCGTTCTGAACCATCGCCAACAATGAAGATTTTAAACTTCTTTTTGGCAGATTTCTTTAGCATCTGGATACAAGAGAGAAAAAAGTTGTGATCCTTAATTGGAGCCAACCTACCAACAATTGCTATCGCTACTTCGTCTTCTTCAATTGAAAACCTTGCTCTAGTTACCTTTCTTTTTTCTTGAAGATCAATCGAAAATTTCGTTAGGTCAAAACCTAACGGAATCACCTTAACTTTTTTTGAAGGTGCGATTTTATGATCGACAACTAACTCCTCTTTTTGAATATCGCTTATCGCAACTATACCTGATGAAATTTTAGCCAAATAACGCTCAATACGTTTAAATAGATCGGTCTTTCTTTTTCCAAAATATGAATGAAAAACATGTCCATGAAAAGTGTGAACAATAACTGGTACTTTTAATGACTTAGCAGCGAGTCTTCCCAATAACCCTGCCTTTGAAGCATGAGTATGAACAATATCCGGCTGAAACTCTCTGATAATTCTTTTGATTTTACGATATGCCTTTCGATCGTTTATTGGATCTATAGCGCGCGATAACTCTGGAACAATTATGGGCTCAATCCCATTTTCTTTTAACACATGAAGAGAGTCTTTTTCGCCTTCATCTGGAACCCCGCCAACTAGCATAGTTTCATAATCATCAGAAAGATAACGCGTTAAATACGTTGCATTGAATGTAGGCCCTCCAATGTTAAAACGATTTATAATACGAACTATTTTAACTTTTCGCTCCATCGATCATACCAATTTTGAAAAACAATATAAGACCACATTTGTATAGATGACTCCCCAGGATTTCCTCCAAAAAATTTAGCTTTCAAAGCTGCGACACCTTTAATATCGAATAAGTTTTGATCGAGTATGTAAGCCTCTTCAAACCACTCTTTTTTTGTAATATCCAACCAAGCTTCTTGGATCCAGCTTGTGAGCGGAACTTCAAAACCCTTTTTGGATCGAGTAAATACTTCTGATGGCAGCAGATCTTCAAATGCATCTCTTAAAATTCTTTTTCCAACTTTACCATCATTTTTATACTCGTCAGGTAATTGATTAGCAAAATTTACTACCGATTTATCTAAAAATGGAACTCTCACTTCAAGACTATGTGACATGCTCATAAGATCCACTTTTTTAAGCATATCATTTGGCAAAACAAAGCTTTGATCCATTTTCAACATACTACCTAGAGAGTCTTCATTCTTGAAGTCTGGCAACTCAAAAGTTGAATTTTTCAAAACAGACAGTACATCTTCCTTTGAAGTAAATGAAGCAAGAAACCAATAGGAATCTGGCCAACTTAAAGATTCAAGTTTTCTAAACTTTTGAAGTTGCCTAACCTTATTAGATAACCACCCTGATCGTGAACTTTTTCTAGTTTCATTTACAAGTTTGGATGCCATAGAAAGCAATAATCCAGGGGCTTTGCTTTTAATAAATGCAGTATGTTTATTGTAACCTCCAAATAATTCATCTGCCCCATCACCAGATAAACAAACCGTTAAATGCTGCGTTGCTTTTTCAGCTAAAAAATACATTGCTATAGCACTTGAGTCTGCAAACGGCTCATCATAAGCACTTAAAATTCTCGGCAACTCTTGAATTACAAATTCATTTGACAATGTGATTGCATGATGCTTAGAACCTATATGATCAGCAACTGCTTTAGCATACTTTGATTCATCGTAAAACTCATGTTCTTTAAAGCCAATTGAGAACGTATCTAGTTCGGTCTTGAAATCGGCTGCGATAGCTGAAACAATTGAGCTATCCACTCCTCCACTTAAAAAAGTTCCTAGCGGAACATCCGCATTCAACCTTGATATTACAGCACGTTCAACCCTAATTCTCAATTCCTTTTTCAAAGAGTCATAATCATCTGTATCAAGTGGCTCCGAATCCTCCTTTGTATAATTCACAATATCAAAATCTGCACCTTTCACCCTCAAATAATGACCAGGCATTAATTTTTGAACTTGAGTTAAAATCGTCCGTGGCGCTGGAATATAGGTGAACCGAAAATAATACGACAATGAGACCTGATCAATATCACGTTCGTCGATCAACCATTTGAAAGCATTCAATTCAGAGGCAAAACTAATTTGATCAATACCAATTGAAAACAAAAGTGGATTGATCCCCATTCTATCTCGAACAAGAAGCAACTCATCTTTTTCCTTATCATAAAAAGCGAAAGCAAAACACCCCTCCAAATCATTAATAGCCGAAGTTCCATTTTCTATCAAATGATAGAGTAAAACCTCCGTATCAGAAGAAGTTTGAAACTGGTAATCCAATTTCAACAAGTCATTTTTTAACTCCTGAAAATTATATATTTCGCCATTATAAATTATAGAATATCTTCCTGAAGAGTCTGAGAACGGCTGATTGGAACGTTCTTTGGTATCTATTACCGCCAAACGATTGTGTCCTAGGACTGTATTTTCAAATGTCTCAGAAACAGAATGATCTGGACCACGGTGATGTTGAGTCGGCAGTGCATTTTCAACACGCAGTTCATCTGCTCTCGTTGGATTGCTCTTAAATTTTTTGATTCCGACTATGCCACACACAATTTTTTGACGATTTTTAATGAAAATTATAATTAACGCCATGAAGATAATAGTTGTTGCTACATTTTACTTCTTTTTCATCAATTTATCGTCGGCTCAGTCAAACAACACTATACAGAAAGCAATTGAAACATTTACAAACCATAGTGAATTAAAAAATGCGGCAATTAGTTTTGCAGCCTATGATATAGAAGGAGATAGTTTGATCGCATCGCTCAATGATAATATGGCTTTACCCCCAGCCTCTACTGTTAAGCTATTTACCACCGCTACAGCTTTTGAAACTTTAGGGTCTCGATACGTCCCAAAAACAAAATTTTACATTCTTGGCGAAATTGATTCAACGGGAGTACTTACTGGCAACATCATTATCAAAGGAGGCGGTGATCCGACTCTAGGAAGTAGATTCTTTACGAATGAAGAAAACAGAAGTGAATTCCTAACCGATTGGATTGACTTAATTAAGGAAGCAGGAATTACAAAGGTGAAAGGACACATTATTGCTGATGCCTCTAGCTTCGGATATCAGGGAGCTCCAGACGGATGGTCATGGGGTGATTTAGGGAATTACTATGGAGCCGGACCAAGTGGCCTAGTGCTCTACGATAATATGACAAAGCTGCACTTCTCTACTGGCGCTGCACTGGACCAACCTGCCAAATTTGATTCCATGACTCCAAATATTCCAAATTACAACTTATTAAATACTGTTACAACGTATAATTCAAGTCGAGACAATTGCTACATATATGGCGCGCCATATAGCTATGATCGTTTTGCAGTAGGGAATCTGCCGCGGAATAAACAAAACTTTGAAGTCAAAGCCAGTATACCCGATCCTGAATTACTCTTGGCTCAAGAAGTTTTCAAAGCTTTAAACGAAGATAGCATAGAAGTCACCGGGACCTTTAGTGGCATGAGAGAACTACTAAAAATGGGAGGTGAAGCGTTAGACTATAAATCATGTAAAGAGCTATTCGATTATGGTAAAAGAAGTGTCCAGGATATTGCGTATTGGACAAATATGCGAAGCGTAAATCTATTTGCTGAACAACTGCTCTGCCTTGTTGCCTTTAACAAAACGTCTCTTGGTACTACAGAGAGAGGTGCCGGATTTGTAAATAATTATTGGGAATCCCGATTGAATATCGAAATGTTCCAAACGGATGGGAGTGGTTTATCCCGTAATAATGGATTCAGCGCTCAACACTATGTACGATTACTAAACTATATGTATGAAAGTAAGCAGTACAAAAATTTTAAATCAACATTACCTATCGCAGGAAAAAGTGGAACGTTAAGAGGTGTATGCAGAGGTCAAACGGCGCAAGGAAGATTATATGCAAAAAGCGGAACTATGAATCGTATCAAGTCTTACGCTGGATACGTAGAAAGCACATCAGGTAAAAAAATAGCTTTTGCATTAATTGTCAATAATGATAATCTATCTAACCATTATTTAGTCAAAAGAATGGAAACTGTTTTTAACACTATGGCTAGATATTGATTATCTGGGAGTTCTTTTATACGTGATTTCTACAGTAAACGGAACATCAAATTTTCCATATTCCTTTTTGTAAGTAAAAGACGTATCTGTTAAATTCTGAATAGGCATTACCGTTTCATCATCTGAGGTCTTTAAATTGATCTGAGAGAGATCTTTCATTACTGAATATTGACCTCGAATAGTTACAACACGATCAGGGCCGTTATTGATTTCCTCTTCATATGTCCCATCTGGCTTAAAAGTGATTGTCGAATTAGCTAGTCCCTCTCCCTTCTCTATCCATCCATTCACCTTGTCTTTCCATTCTCCAGGAATTAGACTTTGAAGACTTCCAACCCCTTCATCTTTGACTTTGTACTCATCATACTCCCAAGTACCGATGAATTTATCTTCTGGATGTTGACAAGCAGTAAGAATTGCGAAAAGAATTACGATTATTCCACTTGATTTCAATAAAGTTCCCATAATTTTGTTTTAAGCTATACAAAGTTATCAAAATATATAGGCATGGAAGAAATCGTCAATAAAGTAAAGCAAAGTGCATTGGTTCAATTGGATCTTGCAGACTTCAAACCGAAGATTCAAATAAAGACCATTGACCTGAAGGAAAACCTATGGCAAGGACTCGCGTTAAAAGAAAAAGAATTTCGATCGTTTGTAAAAGAAAATGATTGGAAACAATATACAAACAGTGCTGTAGGTGTATACTGCTCAGCAGATGCTATTATTCCTACTTGGGCGTACATGCTAGTGATTTCAAAATTACAGCAAGAAAATGTTCAAGCTTTCGTTGGAGATGAAAAAGTAGTTGAAAAAGAACTAGTCAAACAAAATATTGATGCTATCAACCTCGATGAATATAAAGATGGAAAACTAATCATTAAAGGTTGCGCTGATATTGCTGATCCCGCTTATACTATGTCTGAATTACTTAAAAAACTGCAGCCAGTGGCGACTAGTGTCATGTATGGCGAGCCTTGTTCTACAGTGCCAGTTTATAAAAGACCCAAGAAATAGGTATTTTCACAACATGTCTGAACGGCTTCAAAAAATCAAGTCTAAAATCAAAACGTTACCAGAGAAACCTGGAGTTTATCAATATTTTGATGAAACTGGCAAGATCATCTATGTCGGCAAAGCGAAAAACCTAAAAAAGCGAGTAAGTTCCTACTTCACTAAAAATCATTATACAGCGAAGACGAGGATTCTTGTCCGCAAAATTCAGGATATACACTATATTATTGTAGATACAGAAACTGATGCCCTACTACTAGAGAACAACCTCATCAAGAAGTATCGACCTCGTTACAACATTCAACTGAAAGACGACAAAACGTATCCCTGGATCTGTATCAAAAATGAACGATTTCCACGTGTATTTACAACGCGAAGAGTAATCAAAGATGGGTCGAAATATTATGGTCCTTATCCTTCTGTCAAGATTGTAAACACGCTATTAGAATTGATGCGTGAGTTATACCCACTGCGCAACTGCAATTATGACTTAAGTCAAGAGAATATTAACAAAGGAAAATACAAGGAATGTCTGGAATACCATATTGGAAATTGCAAAGCTCCATGTATAGGTAAAGAATCAGAGGAGGATTATCAAGAGTACATTGATCAAATCGAGCACATTGTCAAAGGAAACATCGCATCTGTCATACGCATGCTGAAAGAGAAAATGACAACAGCAGCAGAAAAGTTTGAATTCGAAGAAGCTGAAAACCTGAAGCAAAAGATCCAATCTCTAGAGAAATATCGTGCCAAATCAACGGTTGTTTCTCCAACTATTCATCAAGTAGATGTGCTTACGTTGGACAAAGGAGATAAGAATGCATTTGTTAACTACCTCGTTATTAATAATGGATCTATCATTCACGGTCATACTGTTGAGGTCAAGAAGAAGTTTGACGAACCTGATGAAGAAATTCTATCCTTTGCATTGCTCAACATGCGCGAAAAGTTCAACAGTCAATCCAAAGAGATTTTGGTGGAGAATGCAGATTCTCTGCAAATAGAAGGGTTAGAATTTTTCACTCCGCAGCGCGGTGACAAAAAACACTTACTGGATCTTTCAAAACGTAACGCAAAATTTTATCGACTAGAACGTCAAAAACAAGAGCACGCAAAAAATCCAGAGGTAAGAACAGAACGTTTGCTTCAAAAGATTCAAAAGGATTTTCGTTTGCAGGAACTACCGGTTCATATGGAGTGTTTTGATAATTCCAATATTCAAGGTACAAATCCTGTTTCTGCTTGTGTGGTCTTTAAAAATGGTCGACCAAGTAAAAAAGATTATCGTCATTTCAACATAAAAACTGTAGAAGGTCCAGACGATTTTGAATCAATGAGAGAGGCGATATACCGACGCTATAAAAGAATACTAGAGGAAGGTAATTCGCTTCCCCAGCTATTAATTGTAGATGGTGGAAAAGGTCAATTGAGTGCTGGTGTTGATGCGTTAGAAAGATTAGGTCTCAGAGGAAAACTTCCGATTGTTGGTATTGCCAAAAGACTTGAGGAAATTTTCTTTCCTGGAGATAGCATACCACTGTATTTAGATAAAAAAACAGAAAGTCTAAAGGTGATACAGTACATGCGGAATGAAGCCCATCGTTTTGGAATAGAACATCATCGTAATCGAAGAAGTAAAGCCGCACTAGGATCAGAACTTGTTGAAATCGATGGCATTGGAGACAAAACGCAAGAAACCTTACTAAGACATTTTAAAACTGTTTCGAAGATAAAGGCCGCTTCCAAAAAAGAACTGGCAGAAGTTGTTGGTTTAGCAAAGGCCAAAATATTGAGAAATCATTTCTCTTAAAAGCCACCTTTTCAAAACTAATTCGTTTGAAAAAGGGTAATTATACGGATTATCTAACTACTTGTTTTGATTAACTTTACGCTTTTATTGGTGTGAAACCATTTTTTGCTGAACTACGAAATGACAATCGGTCAAATACTCAATACACTCTTAAAGAGCATGCTTTTCATGCTCCTTATTACCCTATCATACAACAAAGGGTATGGACAGTGTGCTGACCTTACTCCACAGTTCAATGTAAGTCAAAATTCATTCTGTGGTGCCGGACCACATAGTTTAGCACTCAACAATACGAGTAACGGTCCTGATGCAGGAACTGCTGATTACGAATGGTTATTAAATGGTGTTATTTTCGACAATACAACTGGGCTTATTAATCCGAACAATGCTACTCTACCTGGTCCTGGAACTTATACGATTGAACTTATTGCTACATCAGGACCTCCACCTTGCTCAGAAAGTACAACGATAAACGTTACAGTTTTTTCTGAACCTATAGCTGACTTTATTTTTAATCCAAACAATGACTGTGCAGGAACGAATGTCAACTTTACTAATCAGTCAACAAATACAAATGCAGGGACATCTTATTCCTGGGACTTTGGAGATGGCAATACATCGACGCAAGAGAACCCAACACATGCTTTCGGGGCTGGAGGTACATACAACGTAGTATTAACTGTTCAAAATGCACCCGGATGTACAGATACTTATACAGAAATTGTAACAGCTTTGGACGTTCCAAATGTCTCTATTTTTGGAGATGATGGTGATGGAAATACGTTAAACTGCTTACTTCCAGGCGACCCAACTACTTCACAGACAGTTAACTTCACTAATTCAACAACTGGAGCTACCACTTATTTGTGGGATTTTGGTGATGGTAATACGAGCACTGATTTTGAACCTTCTCATCTCTACACGACGTATGGAACTTTTCAGGTAACAATGACTGCAACTGGACCGAATGGTTGTACTGCGACTGAAACGATTGAAGTAGTTTTTGAACGTTTCGTATCGGCTTCAATGAGCTTGAGTGCAATAGAGTACAGCGGTTGTGCACCTCATGAACTGAATACCCTAACTAACGGTTCGAATAACGCTAATCAATACATTTGGGACTTTGGTGACGGTTCTGCACCATATGTTACTACTACTCCTGCCCCTCCTAACCATCAATATATGGAGGCAGGAACGTATACTATTTCTCTTACCGCCTCTAACAATTGTAATACGGCAAACGCTACCATTAGCCCAATCGTGATCGTAGATAAACCAGATGTTTCATTTACTCCATCTATTACTGCTGGCTGTGCTCCTGAGATCGGAGTTAGTTTTACGAATAATTCAGTTGGTGCCTCTCCAGCGAATGACTATGAATGGGACATGGGCAATGGAAACACATACTCCACCACAGTAACTCCTCCAAATCAAGATTATCTGAACTCAGGGACATACACTGTTTCATTAACGGGCAGCAACGCGTGTGGAGATTCAACTTATAACTTAAATATTGTCCTGGATACAATTCCGACGGCTTTGATTGATGTGGACCCTATTGATGAATGTTCACCTGAAACCTTCACTTTTGAAAATTTTTCAAGTGCTAATGCAGATACTTACACATGGTATTTAGATGGAGCCATATACAGCAATGATTCGATTATAACACCAATAACTTTTACCTACCCACCTGGAAATGCACCTGTTGAACATGAAATCGTTTTAG
>CBFHJL010000014.1:0-40112 GCA_965656195.1 Brumimicrobium sp.
TATAATTTAGAGCGACGTGGCTTTTTATTTCGTCATTGTACAGAATATTATAGTTCCCAGCTGTAATTGATTGATTGTTTTCTCCTTGTCTCACATTGATAGAAAGTCGTTCATTTTCAAAACTCATTGAGGGAATAAATCTATACTTTCCATTTGTAAGCTCTACTTTTTCATCTTTACCAATTTCAATATCAGGGTAAAAGCTACTGGAAGATCCAATAGTAAGAGAAAGCGTTTGTTGAAGTTGAGATAATTCGCCTATACGCAACATTATTGCTGAGAATAATGCAGATTTACTGAAATCACTAAACTCATCGCTAGCCGAAGTGTAAAGCATGTAAACCTTACTTTTGTTCCCTGTCGCTGCGAATAACACATCGTTATTCTCCATCGTAATCAACGCATCAAAATTAGCATCCGTGTAAACAGAAGAATTGAAATGCTTGCGCAGAGGAGGCATTCTGATATTGTCTACTTCTTCATTAAACATTCCCCTGTAGAATTCATATTCAGATGCAATATTCTTGATTCTCATCGATTGTCCATGCTCTTCCTTCAATAGTGGAAGTTGCAAAGTTTGAAGAAACTGATTATACATATTGTTATCAGGTGAAGTTCCTGGAATTATGCAAATACTTTTCCCTTGTTCTGAAAGCTGTACCAACTTAGTGCGTAACCCAGAAGATATTGACTCTAGTCCATTCAGAACAATTAACTCTCCTTCATTTAATTTCTCTACCTGTAACTGACCAATATTTATTTCTTCGACTTGATAGAAATCATCTGTCAAGTATACATTTTTTGGATAGGATGGGGCACCATTGCCATTAACGACAATGACATTTAATGATTCTTTAACTTCATAAGAAAAGTAATAGGTGTTGTCAAAATTTAGATTCTCATCTATAACCTCGACTTGACCCATCTGAAAGCCACTTATTTTATTCGTAAAATTAATGCTGACAATAGTGCTTTCGTTCGCGGGTAAATCTGTCAGCGCCTGTCTATTAGTTTTTCCAACATCTAACTTGATTTCAGCATTAGTGATTGGTGAATCGCCAAAATTATTTACTCTTACATTTAATGTGCTATTTACACCTTTGCGTTGAAAGGGTTGTTCGAACCAAACCGAATCAATAAATAAATTTCTAGTTGTCTGTGGCGCGAACTGAATGAAAGTGTAATATGCAGAAGTATCGAGGTTTTCTGTTCTTAACTCTTCCGTCTTCTGAAGATCAGATAATGTAAGGTATTGTAAATTTCCTTTGAACCCTTCGTTACTCAAGAACCCTCGAATATTCTTTAGTGGTTGAAGAGTGGGGCGAGCAATAGGAGAGAGGCTAACTAATTCTAAACGGTCTAGTAACTCAGCTGAAGTGATAATTCTGTGCTCGATACCAGACAATTCATTCGTTACTAAAACATATTGTTGTTCTTTGGGTTGTTGCGAAATAATAGTCCGTAAAGATTCTTTTGCATGGTTAAAAAGATTACCATTCGTTCCCTTCGCAGACATGGAATAAGAATTATCTAAATAAATCCCCAAAATAGTATCTGCTGATTTATTATTTTCTCCAGTTGGAATGTACGGTTGAGCAAAGGCCAAGACTAATGTGCTAAATGCTAGAAGTCGTGCAGCAAGCACTAAATAATGCTTGATATTCTTGGTCGAGTTTGTTTCTTGATCAACCTTCTTGATGAACTGTATACTTGAGAAATAGATCGTCTTATACCTGCGAAAGTTGAACAAGTGAACTATAATCGGTATCAGCAATACCGCAAAAGCCCAGAGAAAAGAAGGGTGTACAAAACTCATATTTCAAATATAACGCTTTAGAAGAATAGAGGCCGAATATGTGTAAAAGTATTTCTACTTTCCAAAACCATCAAAAGCACCTAAGCCAAATAAAGCATAATCATATTTTACTGGATCTTCATTGTCAAACCTCCTTAATTGCGACATCAACTCTTCCAATGCTTTCCAGTCATCTTGTTTTCGATGAAGTAAACCTAACTTCCTAGCTACTCGACCTGTATGAACATCTAGAGGTAATACCAATTCGCATGGTGAAATTGAATCCCATATTCCAAAGTCAACGCCACATGCATCTTTTCTGACCATCCAACGCAAAAACATGTTAATACGCTTTGCTGCTGAATTTTTGGCAGGGTTAGAAATATGTTTTTCTGATCGTTTCTCATGTGGTACAGAAAACATATGTTCTCGAAAACTCAAGATTCTTCCACCAACTCCTTTTAATTCAGTGTGCGGATGAAATGCATTTTCTAAACTTCCTAACTCATTATAAATACTTTGTATTCCTCTAAAGAAGAAATCTAAATCAACGGTATTAAAGGTCCGATGCACAAATGATTTATCCTCCAGTTGATCAGTTGTGTAGTTTAAGATGAACTCATAAGGTTGATGCTCCATTATTTCAACCAATTTCTCCCCGTTTCGAATAATCATAGTTCTGTTACCCCAAGCTATAGTCGCTACAATTAAGGCTATGATCTCAATATCCCTTGGGTCTTTAAACTGATGAGGAATTTGTATTGGGTCTTTGGAAATAAATGTATTAGCATTAAACTCCTCAACCTTTACTTCAAGTAAATCCTTGACTACCTGGTCTGTTTCAGATAAACTTGCCATCCGCCATTTCTAGTTTTCGATCTGATATATTCGCAAGATCTGTGTTGTGCGTAACAATTACAAATGTTTGTTCAAATTGCTCTCTTAAATCAAAGAACAATTGATGAAGTTCTTCTGAATTTTTAGTATCAAGATTACCTGAAGGTTCATCTGCTAATATAAGTTTAGGCTGGTTAATCAGGGCTCTTGCTACTGCAACTCTTTGTTGTTCACCACCAGACAAAGCACTCGGCTTATGATCATCTCTGCTAGACAGATTCAAGAAAGAAAGGAGTTCCTTAGCTCTTTTTTCTACATCGGCTTTCTGATCTCCTCGAATTAATGCAGGTAGAATAATGTTTTCAATGGCTGTGAATTCAGGTAAAAGCTGATGGAACTGAAAAACAAAACCAATCTCTTTATTTCTAAATTTAGACAGTTGTTTCTGAGAAAGATTAAAAGGAGCGACTTTATCTAAAAGGTAAGTTCCTTCGTCAGGGTTTTCTAGTGTACCTAGGATTTGAAGCAAAGTTGTTTTCCCTGCACCTGAAGCCCCAACAATAGAAATGAGTTCATTCTTCTGAATAGATAGGTCTATCCCTTTAAGAACTTCAACTTCTCCATATGTCTTTGTAATACCTTTGGCTTCGATCATAATACAAAGTTAATCAATTCATGAAATCTCTTTGTTTAATCTTCTGAGCTTTCTGTGAAATTAATATGGATGTAATGTTTCTTGAAACACATAATCTATTGCTTTGCAAGGGCTGTTTTGTGGACTCTACCAAAAAAGCTTACATTTGTAGAAGTACATGAATAATTTCGAACCATATTACCCTCCTAAACCTATAATAGAGAGGAAAGATCCCAAAAGACACGTTTCTATAACTATACTTTCGATCATTGTTTTCGCATTAACCTTTTCGATTATAATTGATGACTATGTGATAATTTCAATGTTAGTTGGCGTTTTATTCTTCCATGAGTTAGGACACTTTCTCGTAATGAAGATATTCGGTTACACGAATATGTCCATGCTGTTTATTCCATTTATCGGAGCCATGGTTTCGGGTAGAAAGAAAATATATTCACAGATTGAAAGCTCATTGATGATTATGGCTGGGCCAGTGCCCGGTATTATTCTGGGGTATTTCTTAATGGAATATGGTTTATCTAATGAAGTTGATATAGCTTCTCAAGTTGGAGCGATCTTAATTTTATTAAATGTAATGAACTTAATACCGTTGGATCCTCTGGATGGCGGTCAATTACTTAGAACACTTTATTTTAAACGTTATGAATTGATTCAGTTTGTATTCTCAATAATAACATCATTGGGAATGATAATCTTGGGTATTGTTCTGAATTCCTGGTTAATAACAGCCTTTGGCGTTTTATTGGGATTCCGAATTAAAAGTAGACATAAAATATACTTAATCAGGAAAGATTTAAGAGAAGAAAAGCTACGCTACGAATCTAATTACGAAGACCTATCAGATAAAACATATAAAAGCCTTAAAAACATTGTTGAGGATCATATACCAATGTTAGCAGAGATTAAAGAGAATTCTGACACTGAAAAGTATGATCAGATTGTAGCACGTCAAGTTGATAAGGTTTTATATCCGCCAACTTTGTATGATGCCTCTATTGGATACAAAGCATTGATGTTCATCGTATGGGTTGGAGCAATCGCATTAGCTGTCTATTCGTTTCTAAATATTGATCTAAATTTACTTATTCATGCATTTCAAGGTAGGTGAGAAGGTTAAGTTTTTAACTGATACGGGTGAGGGTACGATAATATCTATTACAGATAATAATTCAATTACTGTTGAAGACGAAACGGGTTTTGAACAAACTTATCCAGTAAATGAGATTGTTAAAATTTACGGTGATCAGTCAGGAGCGGTAAATGACAATTACAACATTGAAATGGCAGAGGAGTCTGCAGTAAATCCAACCAAGAGAGGTGAGGAGGTAAGTGATGTTGTCAAGCGCAAAGGATACTGGGAAATAGATTTACACACTCATGCACTCTTAGAAACAGAGGCGGGTATGACTAGCGGAGAATTATTGAATCATCAATTATTCGAACTAAAACGTTTCTACAGAGGCGCTAGAGAAAAAAGAGTCCGAAAAATAGTAATCATACATGGAATCGGACAGGGTGTGCTCAAAGCAGAAGTCAGACACTTTTTAGAAGGACAAGAAAATATTTCTTTCTATGATGCTGATTTCCGGGAATATGGAAAGGGAGCCACAGAAGCAGAACTTTATTATAGTTAACTTGTTATTAAACAAAAATTGAACAATGAAAATACTACTAACATTAATGATCGGATTGCTAACAATGGTTAGCTATTCACAAGAAAAGTCTATCTACGACTTTAAAGTTACTGATATAAATGGCGAAGACTTCGATTTCTCTACGCTCGAAGGAAAGAAAATCTTAATTGTAAACACAGCATCAAAATGTGGTTTGACGCCACAATATGAGCAATTACAAGCAGTTTATGATGAATATGGAGGAGATGACTTTGTTATTGTAGGATTTCCAGCGAATAACTTTATGAAGCAGGAGCCAGGAGGTGATGATGAGATTGCATCTTTTTGTAAAAAGAATTATGGTGTGACATTCCCAATGATGTCTAAAATTTCAGTTAAAGGAGATGACATGCATCCACTATATAAATTTTTAACTCAAAAAGCAATGAATGGTCATAGCGACAATGAGGTGCAATGGAATTTCCAAAAGTATTTAATTAATGAGAAAGGTGAGTTGGAAGAGGTGATTCACCCAAGAGTAAAACCAGACAGTGAAAAGATATTGAGCTGGATTAAAGCTTAATGATCTAAATGACGTATCATGAGCGACATTCATTCAGTGAGTGTCGCTTTTTTATTTGCATAGAATCTTTCCAACTCGTATTCAATTATTTAATGTAGTAGTCCATGTTAAATATTAGTATTCCTGCTTAAGATTCTGTATCTTTGTCGCAGTTGGAAGTCGTTACACCAGTTAACAAACTTTTATTCCTTGGTAACGGAGGAACAATACGTAAAATAATACATGGGAAGATCACAAGAATCGTTTAGCAAAAGAGAAAAGGAAAAGAAGCGAGCGAAAAAGAAGAAAGAGAAACAGCTAAAGAAAGAACAACGAGCAGAAGAAAAGGGTGATGGAAACACGTCCTTGGATGATATGATTGCTTATGTTGATGAGTATGGTAACATTGTCGATACGCCACCAGAAGAGCAAGACAGAGAGGAAATTGATGCTGAAGACATAGTAGTAGGCGTTCCTTCAAGAGAGGCTAGTGATGAACCAGATGAAAATACTGGAAAAGTAGCTTTTTACGATAGTAACAAAGGATTTGGATTTATTACAGATAGCCATGATGGTGAGAAATTATTCTTCCACATCAATAACGTTGTTGGTGAAGAATTTATGGAAGAAGGGGATAAAGTCAAGTTCGATAAAGCAAGAGGAAAGAAAGGTATGGATGCGATCAATGTTGAGCGCATTTAAACCATATAATACATATTAGAAAAAAGGGAGTAGGGGACTACTCCCTTTTTTTTTGTTTTAGATTCTCTAATAACGTCTATCGACATAAGCGTCATTGAAAGCGACTATCAAAACAAATTAGTGGAAGACATAAATGAAGAAAATCACCTTTTTACTTTTTTTCATTGCCAAAAAAAGTAAACAAAAAAGTCTAGCGCTTGATAGTTGATCTTGTTTGCTCTCCTAAAAATTGATGCTATCGTTGATCTCCTCCGTCAAGCTGCGGAGCTTACTCCAGCATTATCAATTTCCAGTTCGTTGCTACTGCGATAAACTCTAATGCGCGTTAATAACCCCAACCATTTTCATAATATTTCATTTTCTCCTCCTACGCTACATATCTATAATGATAATTTGATAGTCTTAGGGTATGGATGCGATCAATGTTGAGCGCATTTAAACCATATAATACATATTAGAAAAAAAAGGGAGTACGGGACTACTCCCTTTTTTTAGTTATAGATTTTCTGATAAAGCGATTTGTTTCTTAGACTTCCTGTTTGGATCGGTTTGCTTACTCATCAAATCGTACACGTATTGCAAATCATCATCTAAAGTTTTATACTCCAGATCAACGGAAGCCAATACCTGATCGATTGTATTGTAGAACTTTTCAGCGTCACTATCTTTCTCATAATTGAGCGTCGCTTGTTTGAGTTGATTCGCCATGTAAGTAATACAGTAGTTTTTCTTCACTTCAGTATTTGCCAGCCGCTCATATGCATCTTTGCTTTTATCAATTTTAATTTCTGCAGTTTGTCCCTTTAGTGTTTGATTGAAATCACTCTGGTTGATAAATGACAGGCCATATTTAACCGCTCCGACTTTGTTCGAATTACCTTCTTTTCGCTTTAACTTCAGCATAAATATTTGTGTCAAACCACCTTGCATGTCATCAACTTCTAGTTCAATTTTATTTCCTGAAATTGCTGGATCATAACCATAGAATTTCTCCAATGATAACTGTTCTGGTAACTCTATAGTAAGTTTTACTTTTTTACCGTAAGGAGCTGCCAAGAATTGTTCAACCTCTTCTTTGAATAGCTTTGTGATTTCTCTAGAGTCCTGTACAAAATGCATATGTCCTCTCAGTCTTGTTTTGATCTGACGCGCAAAATTCTGATTGAATCGCATTCCAATTCCTATGAACGTAAGGTCTATGTCTTTTACGTACACCTTGGTATTTGCCAAAATCTGATTTGGATCGATCACACCAGTATTGGCCATGGCATCCGTAAATACGATGACTCTGTTATTTCCGTCTTTTGCATACGTACTTGCAACTTGTTTGTAGCCTTCTTGCATTCCCAGGTGAACATTTGTGCTTCCTTGAATTTGAATTTCATCAATTGCCTTGAGCAATGCTTTTCGGTCTCCAATCTTTTGACTTTTATAAGGGATAAAAACCTGACTCCCGAATAATACCAGGGATACATGATCCTGTGGTCTTAGTTGCTTCACGAACTCACGCATTGATTCTTTACTCTTCTGAATAGGTGCTCCGCCCATAGAACCACTGACATCAACCACGAGACTAATGTTAGCAGGAGGGATGTTGTCCAGTTTGCTGGCTCTATGCGTTGCGATACCAAGCTGAAGAATCACTTCATCTGTATTTGTGGTAAAATTCTCATTTCCCCAAGTATGAGAAATTTTTACGGGTTCATTGTAATTGGCTTCGTCAATTTTGTGAGTATGATAATTAAAGATTTCTTCCTCAACCACATAGTTAGATTGAATAATTCTTTGGCTATTTCCTCCATGATGATACAAATATGCTGAGCTAGAAATTCCATAGCCACGTTGTCCATAAGAAATCAAACCTAAAGCGATTGTCGTAATTGTTAAAACTAAACTTTTCATTATTAAATGTTTTTAATTGTTTGCTAGATGATACACTTTTATATAGAATGGGTTCAAATGGCAGAATAGCTACAGACATAATTAAAAGTCCTATAATTAATATTATGTTAAATAGAAGTATTTAGATAATCTATTACTATATTGCATGGCTATATGAATACTTCTACTCAACCAAACATAGAGAACGTAGAAATTATCTATGAAGACGATTATATTGTTGTTGTGAATAAGCCAAACAACTTTCTGGTACACCATTCTAATTACGCAAGGAATATTCAAGAACCCACATTGATGGATGAATTAGCGAAACAGTTTGATTATCCATTATTTCCAGTACATCGTTTGGATCGTAAAACATCCGGTATTCTACTCTTTTGTAAAGATGCAGTCAATGTAGTCGATTTTCAGGGCTTATTTACGGACAATAACATTCGTAAAACATATTACGCGATTGTCAGAGGATTTACAGCGAAAAAATTCACAATAGATTCTCCAGTTAAGAATGATGACTCAGGGATTTATAAGGAAGCGCTTACGCATGGAAAAACGATTCATCAGATTGAATTAAATATTCCCGTGCAACCTTACGACAGTTCTCGCTACAGTCTGGTTAGATTAGCTCCACAAACTGGACGTATGCATCAGTTAAGAATCCATATGAATAAAATCAGCCACCCAATTATTGGTGATTATAAATACGGTGATCGCTTCCATAATCGGATGTTTGAGACTGAATTTCAGTGTATTTATATGTTTTTACATGCTAGATCACTACAATTCGAACACCCTATTTCGCACAAAAATCTTGATTTAACAGCCAATTTCACTAAGGATTGGGATATTATGTTAAATAGGTTTGATTGGCGAAATGATCTTGACTAAAAAAGAGCGATCCATTTCTAGACCACTCTTTTTCGAACAATTAATCAAAACTAAATACTCAACTACCTGAGCATATTTACATGTCCTTGATGATAATGACGCTTATCGGACATGGTTTCCTGGAATTCGATGGTCCATATATATGTGCCATCTTTTACATACTTTCCTCCATAGGTTCCATTCCAACCTATTGAGGCATCTCTTGACTCAAAAATCACCTCTCCCCATCGATTAAATATCAGTAACTGGAAATCTTGTGGATCGTAACCAGAAGTAAATATAGGTTGGAAGGTTTGGTTATACTCATCACCATCAGGAGTAAAAGTATTCGGCACATAGAAAATAATGACATCTTTTACTTGAATCAATAACCTTGCAGTATCAGCACAATCAGGACCGTTGGAAGCTATTAATGTTACGATGTACTCTCCAGACTCTTCATCTGGGAAAGTATGTGTTGCATCGTATGTTGTAAGCTCTCCCGAAGCATCACCAAAGTCCCATGTAAAGTCTGTTCCTCCTATAGATTCATTTGTAAAGTTAACTTCTGTATCTGTAATGTCAGTAATCATTGGATCTGCTGTAAAATCAGCAATTGGTGGGCCGGTAACTTGAACGTAATTAGTCAAAGTTGTTGTCCCAACACATCCCGACGCATTTTCAACAGTTAATGTAACACTATAAGATCCACTGTTAGAATATGTATGAGAAACACCTGCACAACCTTGCGCAGTTGTTCCATCTCCGAAATCCCATGTACAGTTCGATCCATTTGCTGTTGTGTTCGTAAAGTTTACTGTATGCGGTTCGCAACCTGTTAAAACATCTCCATTAAAGGATACAACGGGAGCAGGTTCAAGCGTAATTGTTACCTGATCAACATTTTGACATCCATTCGCATCAGTTCCTACAACTGAATAAGTGTTTGTTGCACTTGGAGTAATTGGATCACCATCTACTACTCCATTATCCCATAAGTAACTTTGAGCTCCACTACCACTCAACGTAATTGATTCCCCTTCACAAATTGTTTGGTCTGCACCAGCATCCACTGTTGGTAAAGGATTAACTGTTACCTGAACCTGGTCAGTAATTGTACATCCGTTAAGATCAGCAGTTACCGTATAGGTCGTTGTTCCTACAACTCCTGCAAAAGGTGCTCCATCTGTTACACCATTATCCCAAGAGATAGTAGCCCCATCAGGATTGTCTGCAATTAATGTAACACCATTCCCTTCACAAACTTCAATATCATTCGGCGCAGAAACATTTGGTGCGCCTGCTTGAACCAAGTCGATTACAGTAATATCTAGCGTTGTGCATCCATTCAAACTAATTTCAAAGTCAGTAAATGAACCTGCAGCAAGACCATTTAAGATGATCTCTCCGTTAGCATCCGTTGTAATGTTTTGAGGGCCTACGATAGTTCCATTTTCGCTGTAAGTAAGATCGTATGCAGTATTTGCTTGCAATCCATCAATAACAATTTGACCATCAGAAGAACCACATCCTGGATTTATTCCAGAAACGTTGAATTGAGGTGCTGCGATAACCGTAACAGTTTCCGTAGATACTTCCGAACAAGGCGCTGGGGTTGTATACTCTATTGTATACGTTGTTCCCCCTACTCCATTTGTTACCTCTCCTGTTGTCGGATCAATTGTTGCTCCATCTGAAGGAACTGGATTGAAAGCAAATGTACCACCAGGTGTTACAATACCCGTTGCACTATTTGCTGACCCTTCGCAAAAATCTGTCGTTGAAAAAGTAGCATCAGCAGGTACCGGTTCTGTTAAGCTCCCAGTAGATGAAACAGGACATCCTGCTCCACCACCTGTTTGTTCAGTAATTGTAAAATCATCGAACCACATAGAATATTGAGCGGCACCTCCTGATAATATCTCAAAAGTATGATTACCTGCAGTCATTGTTACAGTAAAGCATACCTGTGTCCAACCTTGATTTGTTGTGACCGTAACATCTGGACCAACTTGAGCACCATCAATTCCAAATGAGAAATGAGAGTTCGCTGTATTTTGTCCTGGAGGCCCTGATCCTTGAGGGCCAGCATAAGAAACACATAATTCTACAGTTTCCCCACCAGCAAAAGTAAATGGACCTGTTGAAATCTGATCTGCACCAGCATAGAAATAAACTGATCCGGTTCCAGAATTTGCACCAAGGCTATTTGAATAATTCGTTGTTGAAGATACACAACCTTGATCTCCTACTTGATAAACCGGGCTTACTCCATCTACTACCATTCCTGCATCATTTCCACAGTTATAAGTGTCAGGACAATCACATCCACCGCCAGGGCCCGTTTCAAAACTAGTATTCGAATTGATCACCGTAGAGCTTCCTCCGGCTGCGTCACTCACTTCTACAGTGTAATCTCCAGCACATAAACCCGTAATTGTTGGTGTATTACCTCCTACTGGGTTTCCATTATCGTCAGTCCAGCTATATGTATAAGGAGGAGTTCCTCCCGAAGCAGTTACAGTCATTTCGCCATCACATGCTCCAGGACATGAAGGATCTGTGGCAATAAGTTGATCAATGGAAGGACCACCGATGTTAGCTACACTCACTTGACCTGTTCCTTCACAGCCATTATCATCTGTAATAATCACATCATACACACCTGCACTCAATCCTGTAAAATTACCATTAGCTTGAGTTGTATTCCCATTATCTATAGAGAAAGTATAAGGCGCTGTTCCACCACTTGGAGTTAGCGTGATCTCACCATCTAAGTTACCACAGTTTTCATCCACAACAACAGAGTTGAATGTTGGGCCAGCTGTATTTGTAAGTGTTTCCGTTCCAGTAACCTGACAACCATTGTCATCTATTATTACAATGTCAAATGTTCCAGCAGTCAAATTACTAAATGTTCCTGTTGCTTGAGTCGTATTCCCATTATCAATAGAATATGCGTAAGGTGCAGTCCCTCCATTCGCCGTAAGATCCACTACTCCATTCGCATTTCCACAACTTTCATCTGTAAGCGATACATTATAAGTAACCGTAGTTACAACGACTTCAATCTCAAATTCAGCATAACAAGTAGGATCGTTTGGATCTTCCGCTCGCACCCAGTAAGATCCAGTTGCAGATACGTTTGGACCTATGGAGTTTACATCATTCTGTGCATCTGCCTGTGTATTGTGAAAAGTATAATTGGCAGGATCTGAAGTCGCATCGATTGCATCATTCAAGTCCACGTTGTTTGGATTACATGCAGTTAATGGATCTATTATAATTGTATTTGGAGGTGTACAACCATTGCATGGATCCACAGTTACCGTGAAGTCTTCAGTGTAAGTTGCACATCCAGCAACACCATTATCCAATTCAATTGTATAGGTTGTAGTTGAAGTTGGACAAGCCTGTGTATTGATAGTATTTGTCGAGCTTAAATCTGTACCCGGAGTCCATGTTGCATTAACAGGTTGTTCAATTGGTGGATCATCGAATGTAATATTCCAACCAGTCAAAGAACCGAAACCAAAACCTAATCCACCAGAACCCGTATTAAATTCCAAAGTCCAAACACCATTGGCGTCGCAGCCATCGAGTGCAGAGAAAGGATCTGTTGGATCAAACTGACCAGTATAGGATCCAGAACCGGAAGAAATAGGATTTCCTCCAGCAGGTACAAAACACATATCTTGAATTCCGGTTGTTGTGATCGTGCTTGAAGGAACAAGTGTTATTTCACAACCATCAGGCGTAGATACCGTAATGTTAAAACTAGAAGCATCTATATTACAATTATCTCCAAAATTTATCGGTGTTCCATTACAATTACAACCCCCAAAATTTGTACATAATTCAGTACCCGAGAAATTAAAGTCATTGATACAGATTTCTTGAATAGAACCAGGCTCTATTCCTGTCATATTCAAGTCTTGAATATTGATATTTACAGAAGCAGATCCAGATGCAACAATTTCAAGTTGATTATTCTCATACGTTTCAATCCCCCCTGGATCAAGTACCCAAGCCGCATCACCAGTGATATCAGCACAATCACCTAAACATATCGTACTAGGATTCAAGCTGATATTCGCATCAATTACGGGATCAAGCACTGTAATTGTAACATCTTCAGTACAAACAGTTCCGCCACCCGTAGTTAATTGTGCTGTATAGGTAGTTGTTGTAGTTGGCGTCACTGAATTTGGATTTACTCCACCAGGGTTCCCTACACCATAAGAATAACCATCATGCAACCAAACGAGTTCAGCATTTACGTCATTTTGATAGATCTGAACATTATCTATACCCCAATGATCATAATCAGCTCCTGAGTCGGCCGTTTGGTGCCATCTAAAAATTGTATTCGTTGTAATTGCTCCAGGAGGAACCTGAAAACACCAGTTATTCCAGTTCGTCAATTGAGGATCATTTCCTCCATTAGGATCGAAATAATTGATTGTTTGCCATGTAGCACCTCCATCCGTAGAATACTCTAGGTATACACCTTCATCTGGTTCGTCTGGTCCTTCACATGGTGACGCATCACCTTGTGAAGCAAATAGTAAATCAAAACAAATTGTAACACCTGCAGTAGCAGCTGTTAAGTCGTATGAAGCAGATTCCAAAGTTCTTGGAACACTCGTGTTGTTATCCATCCATGCATGAGGAGTACCATCAACTCCACCTGGAGAGCATGGGTTCGTAAAACTCGTTGCACCGGGCGTAGATCCCCATCCCGTACCAAATCCGCTTGTATTAAAATCCTCACTAAGTATAACTGTTCCAGAAGATTGACCGAAAGCAGTTAAATCGACACTTTCACCACAATATATTTCGTATTCACTCGCTGATGTCAAAACCTCACATTGAGATTTTACATGGTAGGATAGAAATAGTGAAGCGATGGCAGTTAGTGTAGCGGGTAACGTTGGATAGCGCCATTTCATAATTCTTCTATTTTAATATTCTTAATCTGAAAATCAGTAAGTTTCCTTTTAATCCATCCATTCTCGTCTTTCACAAAAATGTAGAATGCTTTCGATCGATTCTCCTCATTGAATTCGAATGTTGAATTTGCTGGAATCACTAATGAATATTTATTCTCTTCACCTTCATTACAGCCATAACAGTCATCACCATAATGCAATTCTTTTTGAAAAGAAATTTCTACGGAGAAATTGGAATAATTCTCATATTTCAAAAAATACCGAACATGAGTTTTGTTTGATTCTGTATACGTTCCTTCAGCTATACTGAAAACAACATTATTTTCGGAGAATATTGGCGTATACTCACCAACTTCAGCAGTTTGAGATATACCATACCCCACTGAAAGGGATATACCCAGGACTAATAGTAGTAGTCGTTTCATAGTAATAAATGGTTTACCAACAATTTTACGGAGAAAACCAATAATTAAACAACATATTTATACGAACGGTTCGAACACATTCGATTCATAAATACACACTGTAACCCTTACTGATAAAGGGCTCAAGAGCAAAGAAACAAATTCAATAAATTTTAATAAAACGTTTTGACGGCCACATGTTAAATATCAAACAAGCTTGGCTGAGAATCATCGTTCGATTTACCTTTTCTACGTCTTTTAATATCCGACATATCCCATTCAACTTGTTGAGCCGGCTTGTCTTTTTCAACTGGTGCACGTCGAGATAAACTCTTAGACTTTACATTCTTACTTTTCTTGGGTTTTTCATCTCCAGAATCATCCTTTTCATCCGTTTTTACTTCAGCTGCTGGACCATCACTGTCATTCTTAGGAGCATCGCCATCTCCACCGTCATTATCATCATTACCGTCATCACCGTTATTGTCATCGTTGGAAGAATCATCATTATTATCATCTCCAGAACTATCATCTTCCTCATCAGGCCACGGTTTTTCGCCTTCTACAGGATGCGTCAGGACAATTTCTTTGGTTTTCAGCTTCTCCAACTGGTTACCTTGAGACTTCATTCCTTTAACGTCAATAAACTCATCAAGTCGGACAATTTTATCAGGTAAACTTTTCGTTGCCTTCAGTAATTTGTTGTAAACGATTTTAACTTCAGGCTCATAAGCCGTTGACGCTACATCAAGGTGACTACCCTCGGAATCACTTATAAATGACACGCGCTTATCTGTTGTGACTTCACAAACAAAGCGCTTCGCAAAATGAATATCTTTCTCTCCATCATAGTAAACAGATGAAATTGGATGTTCAGGATTCCACTTTTCTATGTGATACATATCATCATCAAACTTCGTTGTAAGATCAAAACCTGATAAACGATACTCTCCATTTTTATATAAGGTTAGTATTTTATCTTCACCTCTGAATCGACCAAGGAACTTGCCTCTTTGCTCGTCATTCAACCTTCCGACAACATCGTCGTACCATATTTTGCGAGCAGCTAGTGTCGATCCACCTACTTCTTTCTGTGTAACTTTCGAAACTATTTCTTTTGTTACTGTATTTCCTTTTGCACTTCTACTTTTGATCAACTGCTCACCAAGATCCACATCAAACTTCAACTTTTTTAAATGTGGACGAGCTCTTAGCTGCACCGTAACGACTTCTCGTTCGCCATTCGGGTGGTATGAGAAATAATGAACTTTTGATCCTTTCTTTCCTGCGGTTAGGTCGTACTCTTTATCTCGGGTAATAGATTTTACAAAGAACCGCTTCATATAGGTATTCCCTCCTTTACCATCTTGATAAAAGACATGATATATCCTACGTTTATCCCCACGTTTCCAGACTGCAGCGTGAAGAATCCCTTTACCAACGAATTTCTTATCAGAAACTTTAGTCACCATCATTTTCCCTGATTCAAAGAAGATGATTACATCATCAATCTCTGAACAGTCCTGAACGTACTCCGCTTTTCGAAGTTTGTAACCGATGAATCCTTCTTTATAATCAACGTAAAGCTTCTCGTTCGCAATGATCACTTTTGAGGCATTTATATTATCGAAAACCTTAATCTCGGTTTTACGCTCTTTTCCAGCACCGAATTCCTTCTTAAGGTTTTTATAATACTCAACCGCATGATCTATAATATGCTCGAGTTTATATTCAATTTCTGCTAGCTCCTCCTCTATTTTATTGATAATTTCATCAGCTTTGAACTTATCAAATTTGGAGATCCTCTTTATTTTGATTTCAGTAAGTCGAATAATATCATCTCTCGTGACATCTCTTCTCAAATTTTTAACAAATGGTTTTAAGCCATTATCAATTGCTGTGATAACACCTTCCCATGTCTCTTCTTCTTCTATATCACTATAGATCTTATTCTCAATAAATATTTTCTCCAAAGAACTAAAGTGCCACTGCTCCTCTAATTCTCCTTTCCGAATCTCTAGCTCCTTTCGCAAAAGGTCTACGGTATTATCAGTATTGATCTTTAAAATCTCACTAACACCTAAGAATTTTGGTTCATCACCATCAATTACAGAAGCATTCGGAGAAATAGAAATCTCACAATCCGTAAATGCGTATAATGCATCTATCAACTTATCTGGTGAAACACCAGCTGTTAAATGAATTAGTATCTCAGCGAACTCAGCAGTATTGTCGTCGATCTTTTTAATCTTGATTTTACCCTTATCATTCGCTTTTAATATAGACTCTATTAAATTCGAAGTATTCGTACCGTAGGGTATCTCTGTTATACTTAGAGTTTTCTTATCAACTTTATTGATTTTCGCACGAACACGGACTTTTCCTCCCCTTAAACCATCATTGTAATTCGTAAAATCCGCCATCCCACCAGTGAGAAAGTCAGGAAGAATTTCTACTTTCTTCCCTTTAAGGTGATTTATAGAGTTATCAATTAATTCGTTAAAGTTGTGCGGCAAAATCTTACAAGCCATACCAACGGCAATTCCTTCCGCTCCCTGAGCGAGTAACATCGGGAATTTCATCGGTAAGTTATCAGGCTCTTTATTTCGACCATCATAGCTAGTCAGCCACTCGGTAGTTTTTTTATTGAAAGCAACATGAAGGGCAAATTTTGACAAACGCGCCTCTATATATCGAGGTGCTGCGGCTGAATCCCCAGTTAATGTATTCCCCCAGTTTCCTTGCATATCGATCAATAGATCCTTTTGACCCAATTGAACAAGTGCATCACCGATAGAAGCATCTCCATGGGGATGATACTTCATCGTGTTACCAATAATATTCGCAACCTTGTTGTAACGTCCATCCTCCATCTCTTTCATAGAGTGAAGGATACGCCGTTGCACAGGTTTTAGTCCATCATATAAACCAGGGACTGCACGTTCCAAAATAACGTACGATGCATAGTCAAGAAACCAATCTTCATACAGACCACTTAGTGGTGTTATATTCTCATCGATTTTCTTTTCATCCTGCAACCCATCATCATTGACACCGTCCTCGTCGTTATTCTGAGAATCGTTGTTGTTTTCTGGCTCTTCTTTTGGATTTTCTTCGTCTGCCATAGTTATGATGCTTTGTCAATATTATCTGTATCCATATTCTCTTCAAGTATGGCTTTCTCTAGGTCCTTCTCAACACGTAGATTATCCATAATAAACTCTTGTCGCGTTGGCGTATTCTTCCCCATGTAGAATGAAAGCACCTCCTCTATTGAAGCTCCTTTGGATAATAGGACAGGTTCTAATCTTATATTTTCTCCAATAAAATGCTTGAATTCATCAGGAGAAATCTCACCAAGGCCTTTAAATCGTGTTATTTCAGCTGCTTTACCAATTTCTTTAACTGCTTTCCTTCTTTCCTCTTCAGAATAACAATACTTAGTCTTTTTCTTATTTCTTACCCTAAAAAGTGGAGTTTGAAGAACATAGACATGATTTCTCTTGACTAGATCTGGGAAGAAACGAAGAAAGAATGTCAACAATAACATTCGGATATGCATACCATCAACATCGGCATCTGTAGCGATAACAATCTTGTTATAACGCAAATCATCCATGTCATCCTCGATATCCAAAGCGGCTTGAACAAGGTTAAACTCCTCATTCTCATATACTACCTTCTTTGTCAAACCATAAGAATTCAATGGTTTACCTCTCAAACTAAATACAGCTTGTGTATTCACATCTCTTGACTTTGTAATCGAACCAGATGCAGAATCTCCCTCTGTTATAAACAAAGTGGTTTCCTCTCTTCTTTCGTGTTTCAAATCTGTAAAGTGAACACGACAGTCGCGCAACTTTTTGTTGTGAAGACTAGACTTTTTAGCTCTTTCACGCGCTATCTTTCGAATTCCCGATAGTTCTTTACGCTCCTTTTCAGATTGCTTTATTTTCTTTTCAAGAATCTCGGCAACATCTTGGTGCTTATGTAGATAGTTATCAAGCTTTGTCTTGAGGAAATCATTTACAAAAGCTCGCATTGATTTTCCTCCGGGCTCAATATCCTGAGAACCTAATTTCGTTTTCGTTTGAGATTCAAACACTGGTTCCATTACCTTCACTGCAATAGCTGCAACGATGGACTGTCTGACATCTGAAGACTCGTATGACTTATTGTAAAAATCCTTAATTACTCTTGCGACAGACTCTCTAAAGGCACTTTGATGCGTACCACCTTGAGTCGTATGTTGACCGTTTACAAATGAATAATAGTCCTCTCCGTATGTTCTTCCATGCGTAATTGCAACCTCAATATCCTCTCCTTCAAGATGAATTATCGGATAAAGCGGATCACCATCTTGATTATTCTCCAACAAGTCTTTCAAACCGTCTTTCGACTGGAACTTGTTGTTATTCAAATATATCGAAAGACCTCTATTCAAGTAACAATAATTCCAAACCATCTTTTCAATGTAAGGAATCTTATAATTGAATTTCTTGAATACTTCCTCATCTGGATAGAACTCTACATACGTACCGTTTTTTTCGTCGGTTTTCTCAATCTTAGGATCCTCGATTAATTCACCTCTTTGGAACACAGCTTTCTTTTTCTCTCCTTCTCTAACGGAATAAACCATAAAATGAGAACTCAAGGCATTTACAGCTTTAGTACCGACTCCATTTAGCCCTACAGATTTCTTAAACGCCTTAGAATCATACTTACCACCTGTATTGATCTTAGAAACAACATCAACAACTTTTCCTAAAGGAATTCCTCGTCCATAATCACGAACCGAAACGGTGCCATCTTTTACTTTGATCTCGACCTTCCTACCATTCCCCATGACGAATTCATCGATACAGTTGTCGATTACTTCTTTCATCAAAATGTAAATACCATCATCGGCGGAAGAACCATCTCCCAGCTTACCAATATACATCCCAGGTCGCATACGAATATGCTCTTTCCAATCCAAGGACCGTATATTATCTTCAGTATAGTTAGAATTGTCGGCCATGTTAATGCATTTATAAGGATCCAAACAAATATAATGTAGATTTGCGCATGATTTTCATTTTATTTGTGAAGGTTATACACGATAGGTCGTTAATAGCTGGACAGCAATATTTACATACTAACGCGTATGATTTGATTCATTTCTAAATTAAACAATAGGTTTATATGATTAAATATAATACATTGAACAATATAATTTTAACTCTATTTTTAGCTTCCTCTGTTTATAGCCAGAAAGACTGGGGAAAAATCATTAGGGCAAATACTACACCGAAAGCATTTGCTGAAGTATACTGGGGAATAAATGCATTTGATACCGACAGTAAAAATCGCCCTGATTTCCTCTACAATTATAAAAAACTGAATGAAATAGGTTTGAATGCTGCGATAATAGGAGCTGATTTCGATTACAGACGTGTGCGTTCTTCAATTTCATTCATTGCTGGTAATTATGCTACATTTAACATTAACGAACCTGCTGGACTCAATAATATTTATGAGGCTAATTTTGGCTACAAATTGTTGAAGTATCATGACCTATGGTTAGATGTTGGTGTAATGGAATCTAATCTGGGCTTCGAAAGTGTTATCGGAACCTCAAACCAAGCAATGTCAAGAGGTTTACTTGCTGAGAGCTCTCCTTATTACCTGAATGCAGCTAAACTGGGTTATACAACTCATAATGAAAAATGGCATTTTGAATTACTCGCGTCGAACGGATGGCAAAGAATAACTTTTGGTCATCCCTCTTTTGGACATACCATTCAATATCATCCAAATGAAAAATGGACAATCAATAGCAGCTCATTTATAGGTCAGGCAAGAATTCAAATTGACTATCCGTGGTCAGAATACCCCACATTAATTGTAAACAATAGAATTTTTCATAATTTTTACGCAAAAAGAGAGACCGACAAAACTTCATTTATTGTAGGAGCTGATTTTGGTCGCGATGAAACTTTAAATAATAAAATCGCCAATTGGCAAGCCTACATTGCCCAGTTCTCTTATACTTTTACTGAGAAAATTTCAGCTACAATTAGAGGCGAATATTTCTCTGATCCAAGTGAAGTGATCTCTATATATCCTGGTTATTCTTTTTTGGATATCTTCGGTCTATCTGCGAATATAGATTTTCAACTTCACGAACTCATACAGCTAAGGCTTGAAGCACGCTATCTGAATAATCGTGAAACAAATGTCGGAATCTTTCCTTCGCCTAATTTATATGTGGATGCTCCTATGGAATTTCTTTTCATCGGCTCTAGTATCTCCATAGACCTCTGGAATCATTAATTATTCGACGCAATACAACGTATCATAAGTCGTAGAGAAACCAGCCCAAACACCTCTTGCACCGTTAGAAATATTTGAGGGTATATTCAAAGGTGTCGCAAAAGGACTTCCTCCAGTCTGAAGCTGAGTATATTTTTTCTCCATGAATTCATATACTCCCAGATCTATCTTAGAGAACTTAATTACCACACTGTCTTGACGTTGGTAATATCCGCGTTCATTTTGCGCTAGAGATTCATCGGTAAATCCTTGCGGGTTTTCATAAGCGAAATCAATCGATAGTCCATCAAAGAAATCATCGGTGAAAGCAGGATTAAAAGTATTTTGAAATAACTCATCTGTTGGGTTACCTTCGTCATTTACATGAATACGTCTCGCTTCCCAAAAATAAGAATCTCCTTGTCCTGCAGGATCTGTAAGTGTCGCCCAACAAAAGCCATTATCCGGATTGTCGGGGTCCTCCTTCCAGTAAATTGAATCTAAGGGAACCGCTGGTAGAATTGTTGTCTCAGCTTGATAGTTTTCATTTTCATAATCAATATTTATCGAATATGTTTTACCTACCTCTCCAATTATAGCAGGGTCAGTTGTCGTATATAAGCATAAATCAAAGTTACCCAATTCACTCTCTTCAATACCAAAAAATGCAGCAAAAGCTGAAGCTACTGAGGGAGGCAAACTATTCGAACAAACTTCATCTAGGACAACATCATTGATCCCGTCTGAAACGGTTATGATTGCACCAGATTCAAAACTTTCTAACACCTGATTAGCATCTGTTTGACCATAGATATCAGTGGATTTAGAAAGAAGAACTATGGGGAATCCCCCTGTTTCAATTCTACCATCCACGACAAGTTGTTCCTGATGTTGCGGAATATCAATATCCACTTCTTTGGTACAAGCAAACAAAACCAAGAATAAAACAGATATGTATACTATTCTCTTCATATTAAAATTCAAAATTCCATGTCACACTAGGCAATATAGGGAAAAGCGAAACCTGCTGAACACTAAGATTGAAATTGCCTTCAGCTAAACTACCTCCATTTTCAACAAACAAGAAAAAAGGATTCTGACGTGAATAAACATTGTATATAGAAAAATTAAAATTGTGTCTAAATCTCTTTTTTACGGTAACCAACTCCCCTGTCTCTTTATCCATTATTTCTTTCGTAGGTGAATCATACCAAGTCGCCGATAAATCAAGCCTGTGATAATCTGGGAGTCTAGATGCATTCCTATCCTCAAATTCATACTGGACATCACCATTGTGCAAATACCAACTGGTTGGCAACGTGATTGTATTTCCGGTAGCATAAACGAAAGCCATTCCAAATGTCCAATGCTCATTCAAATCATAGGTTGCTACCAAAGAAAGATCATGACGTCGGTCATACTTTGCTGGGAAAAATTCATTATTCATGATCTCCTCAAATCTCCGTTCAGTTTTAGACCAAGTATAACCTACCCAACCCGTGAGATCACCAACTTTCTTTTTGAAAAAGAATTCTACACCGTAACTATAGCCTTCTCCTTGTGTTAGCAAGTTATCTGTGTTAGACTGCGCATTCTCTTGCGGCAAAACTCCCTCGCGGAAAGCAACGAGGTTATTCATTGACTTATAATATACTTCAACCGATGCCTCATAACTGTTATCTTCAAAATTTCTAAAATAACCTAGAGAACCTTGCCATCCTGTTTGCGGAGCAATTTTATCCGTAGTGGGAAACCATATATCTGTAGGCAATGAAATAGCACTTAAACTTGCCAAATGAACATATTGCGCATTTCGATTCCAGCCCATTTTTATAGAGTTCTTATCGTTGAACATATAACGCGTAGAAAATCTAGGTTCAAAATATTGGTACCGTGAAATAACCTCACCTGATGGATAGTTTATCACGCTATCAGCCACACCAACACCTTCTTCAACAAATCGTGTAAATGGTCCAACTTGATGATAAAAACTATATCGCAAGCCTGCGTAAATCTCCCAATTCTCAGTTAAACTGAACTGATCAGAGATGTAGATAGCCGACTCGTGACTTAATAATTGCTGTGCGTTGCCTAGATCAAAATCTGTATCGCCCTGATCAGCACTCACGGAGATCGGAGTAAAAATATGATATACGTAATCCAATCCTGCATTGATCTCATGCCTTGGGTTAGGCTTATATTGAAGGTTCATTTTCCCATTGTAATCTCGGATCCCGCTATTGACTCCTATTCTGAATTCATCTTGTCCAGAATTAAAAGAAAATTGATAATCTGTTAAGGATACGCTTGTCGTAAGTAGAAGTTTTTCGTTAAAAACATGATTCCATTTTAATGTCGCAATTCCATTACCCCAAGGCATGTCAACTGTAAAGTCTTCACTCCCTGTTGAAAATGTAAAATCATCTTTACCATAATAACCACTAAAATAAATCTTGTCCTTAGGAGAAAGTTTATAATCCATTCGAACATTCAAATCATAAAAGAAATAACCTGTTCCACTGAAGTTAGCGTCTTCAGGAATGAAGGGTTTGGTTACGACATCAAGATAAGTTCTTCGACCAGAGATCAAAAAAGAGCCCTTATCTTTTTGTATTGGCCCTTCCAAGGTTAACCGGGAAGAAATAAGCCCCACTCCTCCACTACCACCAAATCGTTGGTTGTCACCCACGTTAGTATTTACATTAAGTACAGATGATAATCGTCCACCGTATCGAGCTGGAATTCCTGCTTTGATCAACTCAACATTATTGATTGCATCTACGTTGAAGACAGAAAAGAAACCAAACAAGTGTGAGGCATTGTATACATGCGTACCATCAAGAAGTACTAGGTTTTGATCAGGTGAACCACCCCTAACGTAAAATCCTTGGGTCCCTTCTGCAGCAGATGAAACTCCAGGAGTCAATTGAAGTGTTTTAATGACATCAACTTCACCCAGAAATGCCGGCAGTCTCTTGACTTCTTCCATGTCCAATGCTATTTTACCTACCTGAACATCTGAAACATTTGCGTTTTTATCCTCACCATAAACATCAACAACCTCGAAATCTTTAACTTCCTGATCTTTCGAAAGCTTTATTTCTACTTGCTTTGATTCAGTTAAGAAGAAGGTTTTCTCAAAAGTTACATACCCAATTGCACGAAATTTTAGCGTAACAGAATCCTTACATGTTAATGAAAGTTGAAAAGAACCATTCTTATCAGAAGTTGCTCCAGAATTTCCTCCTACAACTACAGCATCAGCGAATTCGATTGGTTCAGCACTTTCACTATCTACAATAACACCGTCAAGAACACAGCTCTGTGACAACGCAATATTCAGCGAGAACAAGAATACCGATATTACAATCCACCGATTCACAATACAAAAATAACACATCTCATTCCAAATAGTTTGCTTTCTGAATTGAATAAGAAAACAATGACTTTTACAACTAATTTATTGTGTATGCATAGAAAAATAATTAAATTCGTCTCATGAACTTAGATAAAATAAAAGCCCCATTGAGTGATCTTCTTGGAATTGACTATCCAATTATTATCGCTCCAATGTTTCTAGTTTCCAATGTAGAGATGTTAATCGCTGGAATTAAAGCAGGCGCTACTGCAGCCGTACCAGCACTGAACTATCGTACTACGGATGAATTAAGAGAAGCTATTCGAACGATAAAAAAAGAAGCTGGTGGACCTTTAGGAATTAACTTGATCGTTAATAAAAGTAACTTCTTGTACAAAGAACAATTGGAAGTAATCTGTGAAGAAAAGGTTGATTATATCATTACTAGTCTTGGTTCCCCTGAGGAAACAATCAATAAAGCTCATCAACATGGTGTAAAAGTTTTCTGTGATGTAACAGACCTCAAGTATGCTAAAAAGGTTGAAGCGTTAGGTGCAGATGCATTGATTGCCGTAAATAAAGAAGCCGGAGGTCACGCAGGTAAAATATCATATAAGGATCTAATCCCAGAACTGAAGAAAAATTGTTCTATCCCTGTTATTTCGGCTGGTGGAATTGGAACTGGAAAAGAGATTAAAGAATTCATGGACATTGGAGCAGATGGATTCTCTATGGGCTCCATTTTTATTGCTTCAACAGAGGCAGGAGTTACAGACGATTATAAGCAAGCCTGTGTAGATTATGGAAAGGATGATATTGTTATGACCACCAAACTCTCCGGAACTCCTTGTACAGTTATAAAAACTCCATATGTGGAGAAAATCGGTACAAAACAAAATTGGCTCGAAAGACTACTGAATAAGAATAAAAAATTGAAGAAGTGGGTAAAGGCACTAACCTTCATGAAAGGAATGAAATCACTAAGAAAAGCTGCTTTCGGTGCTACATACAAAACACTTTGGTGTGCTGGTCCAAGTATCGAACATGTTAAGTCTGTTCGCCCAATCAAAGAGATCATTGAAGAACTTGTAAACGATTATCATAATGCCGCAAAGTAAAACGAGTCTTTCAAAAATGAGACGTATGCTTTGGCTCATGGGAATTGTTCAAATACCTATGATAGCCTATGTTAAACCTAAATTGCTTCAACTTGATGACGAACAGTCTTTAGTTAAGATTCGCTTAAGAAGACGTACAAAGAACCACTTAAAGTCCATGTATTTTGGAAGCCTCTCTGTAGGTGCGGATATAGCAGCAGGACTCCACGCCTACTACTTTGCAAACAGAGAAGGCGCTAAAGTTTCATTTGCCTTTAAATCAGTTAAAGCTGAATTCTTACAAAGAGCGATGACAGATGTTTTCTTTTTATCTAAAGATGGCGATATTGTTGAGAAGACTTTCATAAAGGCTAAAGAAACGAAGGAGCGTGTGAATCAGATGGTACGCGTTGAATGTAGAAATACTAAAGATGAAATTGTTGCTATATTTGATATGGAGATCTCTGTAAAAATTAAGTCATGAAAATAGTATCATTATTCAGTTTGCTTGTTTTGTTTTCTTGTGGAACAAAGAAAAATCAATCAAATCCAGACATCAAGACTATGACAGCTTCAGTCGAAATTATTGTAAATAATATGCCGACCACTGATGGTAGTTCAAAGAATTATGCAATCGTTACCTTAGATAATGGAGGTAATCCATTAAGTACGGACTGGAGCGTATCTCAATTCGTTATGAAGAATGTTGAAGACGAGGTTATTCAAAGTCTTTCTTCAGAGCAATTAAGTATGGACTTGTCAGGGAAAGGCAAGACTCAAATGAAGTATAATGTGCGTAATCTTGAATCATCTATTCCATCTAGTGTCATTATCGAAATCACTTTGAAATCAGCTGAAGGAGCCAAATTTGAAACAACAACAGACCCTATCAAACCTACAGTCGTTCAATAATTCCTTCTTCTGAAATTGACTTGGTTGATCCTTCTGTTTTTGTAGTTTTGCAAACAAAATTATCAAGATCATGAACACGTTTACAGGTACTGAAAATTATATTTCAACTGAAGACCTATCTGTTGCAGTTAATGCTGCTATTCAACTTGAAAAACCTTTATTGATTAAAGGTGAGCCAGGAACAGGGAAAACACTTCTCGCCCATGAAATATCTGGAGCACTGAATAAAAGAATTATTACCTGGCATGTAAAGTCAACGACTACTGCTCAGCAAGGACTCTATGAATATGATGCAGTTTCAAGATTACGTGATTCACAGTTGGGAAATGAAAAAGTTGACGATATTGCCAATTACATCAAAAAAGGTAAACTTTGGCAAGCTTTTGAAGCTGACGAGCAAGTTATTCTATTGATAGATGAGATCGACAAGGCAGATATTGAATTTCCGAATGACCTTCTTTTGGAATTAGACAAAATGGAATTTTTCTGCTATGAGACCGGTGAAGAAGTTAAAGCCAAACATCGGCCAATTATTATCATTACTTCAAACAATGAAAAAGAACTTCCTGATGCATTTCTGCGCAGATGTTTCTTTCATTATATTTCATTCCCAGATCGTGAAACATTGCAACAAATCGTCGATGTCCACTACCCTGATCTAGACAAGGAACTACTTCAGCGAGCACTCAATATTTTTTATGCAATTCGAGAACAGCGCAACATTAAAAAGAAACCTTCGACAAGTGAGCTAATCGATTGGATAAAGCTTCTTTTAGTTGGCAAGATCAATGAAGGAGAATTAGACCAGGTGTTAAATGGTGAAAAGGGAATTCCCTTTAAAGGATCGCTCTTGAAAAATGAACATGACAAACAAGTAGTTCGCTAAATGTTTCTAGATTTTTTTCTATTACTAAGAAATCAAAAGGTACCTGTTACGCTCAAAGAGTATTTGGACCTACTAAATGCACTTAAAAAGGAAGTAGCTTCATACAACATTGATGATTTCTATTTTTTAGCGAGAACAATCCTTATCAAGAATGAAAAGCATCTTGATAAGTTCGACGCTTTATTTGGCGCTTACTTTAAAGGGATCGAGCAAATTCAGTCTTCAGACATCTATAACATTCCAGAAGAATGGCTGAAAAAGAACGGAGAACGATTATTCTCAAAAGAGGAACTTGAAAAAATCAAAAACAACGGCGATCTAAATGATCTACTTGATCGGGTAAAAGACCTGTTAAAGGAACAAAAAGAAAGACACCAGGGAGGAAATAAGTGGATAGGAACAGGAGGAACATCGCCTTTTGGAGCTTATGGCTACAATCCTGAGGGAATCCGAATTGGGCAAGACGAAAGTCGCCACCGAAGAGCAGTTAAAGTCTGGGATAAAAGACAGTTTAAAGACCTTACAGACGATGTTGAACTAGAGACGCGGAACATGAAAATGGCCCTTCGAAAATTAAGATTATTAAGTCGAGAAGGAAAAAAAGAAGAAATCGACTTAGAAGGTACTATAAGAACGACATCTAAGAATGCAGGAATGTTGGAGGTTGAGATGGTTCCCACAAAGAAAAATGTTATTAAGGTCCTACTTCTTTTTGATATCGGAGGTTCGATGGACGATCACATTGAATTATGCTCTCAACTTTTTTCTGCTGCTAAGTATGAGTTCAAGCATTTAGAGTTCTATTATTTCCATAATTGTCTTTACGAAAATGTATGGAAAGACAACGTGCGTCGTTGGGATGATAAAACCTCTACCCAATCCATACTAAACAGATTTAATGACGACTACAGAGTGATATTCGTAGGTGATGCTTCCATGTCTCCTTATGAGATTTTCTCAAAGATGGGAAGTGTAGAGCATTATAACGATGAAGCTGGAAAGGTATGGCTAGAGCGATTCACAACGAAATTCTCTCATTTCGCATGGTTGAATCCTGTTCCCCAAGATGAATGGAAGTATACTGAGTCTATAGGAATGATTAAAAAAATAATGAAGAATAGAATGTTCCCATTGACGCTGGAAGGTATTGAAAGATCAGTCCAAGCATTAAAACAAAAGGCTGAGTAAAATTTACTCTTTATCAGTAACCACCGTTATATCTTCTAAGAACCCACTCTCCTCCTATCAAAAGGATCAAAATTACAAACCACCATAAGTTATCCATCAACTTTTGATATGTAGATTGTTCATATGATACAGGGGTAATATCATTTCGACCTTTAAGATCTTCAATAATAGCATTAGCATCCTTCAATTGATAAAACTTACCATTCTGATTGGCAGCTATCTGATTCAATAATTGATGATCCGACCTTGTTGATTGAGACTCTAGAACTACTTCATCTACTGCAAAACTACCCTTTTTCGAAAATGACTCTCCATTATAAGAAACATTAGCCTCCCATGAATAACGACCATAATCTAATTTCCCAAGATCCAGCTCATAGAAATCATCCAATGCTAAGAATGCATAATCAAATGAAGTTTGACCATTCTTTGTAAGTGTAAAATTGACTGTTGGATCTGTTATTGGTTCATAGCTCTCGTTGTAAAATCGTGCATTAACAACAGTTTCTTGAGCAGTACTCATCTCTTTAGGAATACTGATTCGTAACCTGCTCTTGTTTTCTTTTATAATTAAGTATTGAACTGTCTTCTGGATCAATTCATTAAAAGCCTCATGAGACCCATTTTGCTGATAACTACCAAGTCTCCAATTCCATAGCCCGTTTCCATATGTTACAGCGTATTTTTCTTCCTTTTCTCCAAAGAAAAAGATAGGTTCAGGCTTTGCTATATCCCCAACTTTCTGGTAACCTAAAACAGACGAAACCTTTGGGTATTTAACTTTACCATAATGCGCGACTAATGGAGGAAAATCATTTATAGCTTTTACCGCACTCTGACTAAGCTCAAATAAATTAAAGCTTGTATTCACTGCTATTCCAATGTTATCCTTTTGACCTGTGGTTTGAATTAAAGGAGCTAATCGCAATTGATCAAAGGCTTGCTGAGGAGTTTTCGGGCCAGTAATGTACCAGATTGGCTTATTTAATCGAGACATCGTCTGCATAACTTTTTTATCCCTGCCACTTCCCGGATTATGCCATATAACTAAGTCAAAAGACTGAAGTTTCTCAATCTTATCAAAGTCTTGAATAGCGACAACTTTTAGTTCTAAGTTCTGTTCCTCAGCAAGCGCCATTTTAATTGCACCAAGATCTGGATTCAAACCTTCAGCTAATAGCAAGACCTTACTTCGATCATCCAATACTTCAAGATAAACTCTCTTTACATTGTTCTCAACATTATACTCATCCTCTTGAATAGATACCTTCAAAGTATATTCATGAACACCCGCTGACTTGGCGTTTACCAAAAATTTTATCTTCGTTAGACTTAAGTTTTCATCAGCATGTTTGAATTCTTTTTTTTCAAGCTCTTCACCATCCTCTAAAAGTGATACCGTAAATGGTTTCCCCGCGAGCTTAGCACCCTCAATAGTTGCTTCAATTGGGAAACTATTATCGAGAAATGCAATATCATTTGCAACGATGTTCTGTATACGTTGATCCGTCTTTTGAATGGTATCACCAACTCCTATCGTATAAATTGGAATATTCTTGAATTTTTCAGTTGTAAATGTGGGGCGAACTCCTTCATTGTAGTTACCATCAGAGATAAAAACTATTGCGCCTATATTACGACCATAATACTCGTTATATACATTATTGAATACTGAAGAATGATCAGAATAGTCAAGATTAAAACTCAATGAATCAGTATTTTGAATAGATCTATTTAAAGTATACGTTAATTTGTTATAACGATCTTCAAAAGCCGATTCTAAATCTACACTTAATGCTTGTACCTGAGTTTTAACATCAAGACTATCCTTATAATTCAGCATGGAGGAAGAATTGTCGATGATCGTAATCAAATAAGGATCATTTTGATCAATTTCAGTAGATCGAATCAATATATTTGCTAGTAAAATCCCTATAACACTTAATGAAAAACCGCGTAAAACAAACATAGTTCGACGCATGAAAGGATTAACCTCTTTAAGCCAAGACTTCTTTCTGTAATAATACCAAGACAGCGCAAAGGAGAATATACTCCAAACAGCTATAGTCCAAATTGGTATATCACTAAAAATATTGGTCATAAATGATTTCTTCTATTCTTTACCTTCAAGATAGTCTTGCAAATATGTAAAATGTTCAGAAAGCGTTCCGTCCTTGGTTGTCTCAGAACCTCTTCCTATTATATCTTGAGGATCATCACTCAACAAAGCTGGTAGAATGTGTTTAATTAATTCACTACCAAAATCTTCAGAAGCATCTTTAGGTAATTCACAAGGTAGGTTATCAACTGCCATTACAGCAATCACTCCATCCTTTTTAAAATCATCTTCACTTTCAGTCTCTGGGTTATATCCATAAATAGGATCAGCGATAGTACTTGGCCGTATTGTAGAAGCTACAGGCCCGTCAATATCACATGAAATATCAGCAACCACATTTGTGCGGATATCCTGTGACTTTAAATCCTCTCTCGTATACAAAAAAGGAGACCCTTCTTTCCAAAAATGACAAGCAATGAATAGATCTGACTCTTTCAAATATTTTGGAAAAGTTGATTTATGACCTTCACCACTCTTAAAAAATGCTCTTTTATCAAATTCTTCCCCATCTGTTCGGGCAAAATAATCTTCAACAGTTAAATGAGTGTATACCGGATGGTCAAATGAATCTTTTAAAAACTCCTCAGGACTTACTTCATTTATCGGTAACAACTCAATGATCTCTCTGGCACCGTGTCCTACTCTTCCAAAACCAGTCATGACGATTTTAGCATTCGATGGAAGCTTGACCTTACTAAGTTGAGCTTCCATTGCTTTGCGGTCATCACATTCATGAGCTGGCATTAACTCATAAAGGCCGTTTTTAAGTCCAAACGTTCTAAACCCATTATAACAACCCACTATACCAGCATAGCGCCCAAATCCAATCAATCTTGTACCAGTCGGTTTAGTAAGCACTTCGTAATCTGTTAACTGGATTTTGTTTTTTATTACAGCTTGTAAAAGTCCTCTATTATAGGGCTGTTTCTTAATCGTATGAGAAAAGAAAAAGAATTGTTTATTCGGGATGAGATCATCAATATTCACTTCTTTTACCCCCATGATTACATCACAATCAGAAAGATCTTTGACAACTTCTATACCTTCCATACGGTAGGATTCATCTGAAAAAGCACGGATAGGACTTTCCTGAACAACTATATTTAGATCGTCAAAACGACCCTTAACTTCTTTGCATTGCTTTGGAGTTAAAGGAACTCTCTTGTCTGGCGGAGTTTTTCCTTCTCGAATGATACCCAGTTTTACTGCCATAGATATAGATTTCTACAAAAATAGCAGAAATACGATTCAAACCTGTATCCATTTGATATAAATATCAGATGTAATAGTTGCTATTCTTTGATTCTGGCATTCTCAATTTTCTTGCGCAATTTAGCATCACGCGTATTGATATTATTGAATTTATATGAAAGGGAAAGATAGAGTCTTCTTGTGGTCCATTTATAATCTGTAACCTGTCGAACAACATCATCATTGATCTCAAAGTAAAAACCTTTTTGATCGAAGATATCTGTTATCCTCACTCCTAAGGTTAGTTTCTTATCTAGCAACATACGCGTAAATCCAACATCAATTCCAGGATTACGTTGATAAAAACCTTGAACAGTATACCTTGGAGCAATATATTGAGCATTGATTTGTACAGCCGTAGTATTGTCCAATAGTGAAATAGAAGTATTGAGTTTAACATCCCAAGATACCCCCCTATTCCTTAGCTGGGTTCCATCGATATCTGCAGACAGTCGACTTTCAAAAGCATTGAAAGCAATAGTATTCTTCAACCAACTAAAGGGGTTGTAGGTACCAATGATCTCGAGACCAACGTCGTAGCTTTCATCTACATTTGCATACGTTGTTACACTTCTACCATCCTCAAAAAATCTTCTGATCCGTTGAATTCTATCAACAGTCTGTTTAAAATAAACAGTGTTTGTGAGAGACACCTTTTTCCAAAACTTCTCATATCCTAACTCGTAAGAATTGATATATTCCGGTTGCAAAGCAGGATTTCCTTGACGAAGATTCAAAGGATCACTGTAAATAGGAAAAGGATTTAGCGACCTAGAGCTTGGTCGATTAATACGACGACTGTAACTCATAAAAACCTCTCCCATTGTATCATTGCCGTAAACCATGTGCGCAGAAGGGAAAAAACTAAAATAATCATTTTCAAAAGTTTCACCAGTATTCACCAAACGAGGTTCTGTAAAAGCCTGCTCAAGTCTAACACCAACTTGATACTTGAACTTCCGAGCTAACTGATGTCCAAAAATCCCGTAAGCTGAATATATATCCTCATCAAAAGCGAGTGTATTATTAACATTTGGGTCGGGAATTACCTGATCAGTTATTGTATCGAAATACTCTAGGTAGTTCGATTCTTGCTGTCGATTAATGATTGATTTCAAGCCAGCTTCAAACTTCATGGTTTTTGAAAAATTACGCACAACATCCGCACTCAAAGTAAATGTACTATTCAACTCATTTCTCTCTTGATTTTGAAAACGATAATGTTCGTCAGACTCTGAGCTATCCGCCTCAAAGTAATATTCTCTAAAGCGCCCTATCGATTTCTCTTTACTCGTTGAATAAGTTCCAGCGAAAATAAAATTTCCTTTTTCCTCAACAAAGTCCCATTTATAATCAGAATTAATATCTACAGACTGACGATTTCTTGGATCATATACAAGCCGGTCCCAAAACTGAAAGAGCTCATCGTTGTAACTCAATGCATTTGTTTGCTTTCCACGTCTGATTCGATCGTTATATGTTCCACTAGCAGATAATCCAATAACATGATTTTCATGAAGAAAAAAGTCTGCTCCTACTTTCCCCGTATGAGACCTTCGAAAATCCGTTCCTAATCGATCCTGGTCTAAAAACTCAGTCGTATCATCATAGAGAGAAGTACGTTCGTTAAAATTATTTCGATCTCCTTCTCTATACCTGAATGAATAACTTGTATAGAAATTCACTTTATCATTACGCATGTTAAATCCAACATTACCATTGTAAAGATCTTCACTTGCAGCTGTTAAACTAACATTTGCATTAACCCCTCTCAACTTTTTCTTTTTCAAAACAATATTAATGATTCCAGCAGTTCCATCTGGATCATATTTTGCTGAAGGATTCGTCACCAATTCGATCCTTTCTACAGCACTTGCTGGAATACCATCTAATGCACCATCACCACTAGACATAGCACTTGGACGACCATCAATTAGGATCGTTACACTTCCATTTCCACGAAGAGATACATTCCCATCATTATCAACCTCCACTGAAGGAATATTATTTAATACCTCGGTCAATCCTCCTCCAAGCGTTGTCATATCCTCACTAACGTTATATGTTCGCTTATCTATACTGGACTCGATAAGACTCGTTTCGCCTTTAATGACAACTTCATCAAGCTCCTGACTTTGTATCTTCTTCAGAACAATATTATCAAGCTTAACCCTTTTTTTACTTTTTGACAAAACGACATTATCTAGAAACTTATCCTCAAATCCGAAATAAGTAATTTTCATGTAATATGCGCCAAAAGGGATTCCATCATAATTTGCAATACCTTTCGTGTTTGTATAAACACCATCCACGACAGATGAATCGATCGGACTGAATAATCGCGTATTCGCGTATTCAACGGGTTGACCTTCTTCATCAATTACACTTACCTCAAGCGAACCTTGAGCTTCAAGAAAATTTAGAAAAAAGAATAAGAAAGTAAATAAAAAAAACTTGAGCATAATATTAAATCGATCGCGAAAATAAGTAATTAAGGACAGCTTGACATAAGAATATTGAGTAATACGGTTAATTGAAATTTATACGCCAAAAAAGACAATTATTCATTCCTCATTTTATCCAACAGATAATTGAGTTGTTTAGCCTCATCATCTGAAAGGTTAACTAAAAGAGAGACATCATCAATTACAACATTTACTTTTTCAAGCATCTTCAAACCTTTATTCGTAATAATCACGTAAACCACCCTCCGATCTTCCTTACTCCTTGCACGTTCTACGAAGCCTTTTTTGATTAATTTATCTATTAAACGTGTAGTGTTTGGAGATTTTTCGAGCATTCGGTCACGTATTACCTTTATACTCAATTTACTATTTGCGCCTTTTAGAATTCTTAGAATATTGAACTGTGCTAATGATAAATCAAAATTTTTCAATTTCGTTTCATGATAAGAACCAATGAAATGAGAGGAATGTCTAACGTTTACTATCGCCTTATGCCTTTCATTAGTGAAATTAGCCTGTAATACTTCATCTATTGACTTCATGAGACAAATATAGTTACCACGGTATTAAATTCAAATGAAATCTTGATATTTGAACAATTTAGATATTCGTTCAAAACTAAAAACCCAATAATTAAATCAGTATATTACCTTTTGTATAAGACTCCAAAATAAGTCGGTATACTTTTTAAATTTGTATAATGCGAAGAGCTTCTGCAATATATTGGGTTGTACAATTTTTAGGATGGGGAACATTCTGCTTTCTTATTGCCATAACAACTTATTTATCGGACGAATTCAACTCTGACACCGCTGTAAGCATTGTACAGCTTTACTTCCTTTTAATCCTTGTCACCCATGGCATGAGGTATCTTCTACTAAAGTTTGATTGGTTAAATTTAAAGTTGGCACCACTAATCCCAAGAGTCCTTCTGCTAAACATTGCGGCAAGTGTAGCCTTACTCATATCAAGTAGTATTTTCAGCTATTTAGTTTTTAATGAAAACCCGGGAAGACCAATTGAAATAATCATTAACATTTTACTGTACAGTATATTTTTCATCATGTGGTCAGCGGTTTACTTAACTTACCACCTTCTAAGGAAATCAAGATTGCAAGAACTGTACAATTTAAAACTTGTTGCGAGTAATCATGAAATCGAACTTAAAACACTTCGCGATCAATTGAACCCACACTTCTTATTCAACTCGCTTAATAGCATTAGGGCATTAATAGAAATTGATCCCCTTACAGCAAAGTCATCAATAACAACATTATCGAACATACTTAGAGACTCCTTAATATTAGGGAAACGTTCTCTAATACAACTTGAAGAGGAGCTAAAATTAGTTAGCGAATACCTTAAATTAGAAAAAATCCGATTTGAAGAACGACTCACATATAGCATGGAATGCTCTGTAGATAAAAGTTTACATATCCCTCCTTTTCTATTACAAACCATGACGGAAAACGCAATTAAACATGGCATTTCAAAAAAAGCGAATGGAGGCATCGTTGATGTGAATGTCTATGAAAAATCAAATAAAGTATATTTAGAAGTCATTAATTCCGGTGGTCAATACTCACCATCAGACAATGTAGGAATAGGCATACAAAACACCAAAAGAAGATTAGAAATACAATTCGGAGATAACGCAGGTTTTGAAATCCGAAATAAAGGAAACAAAGTTACTGCGCATGTTTGGATCCAGAAAAACCAATTAAAATAAAGGAAATGAAAGCAATTATAATCGATGACGAAAGGCTAGCCAGAACAGAATTAAAACACCTTCTATCGAAACACTCAGAAAAATTAGAAGTTGTTGGAGAAGCTGTAAACGCCAAAGAAGGCATTGAGGCTATAAAAAAGCAACAACCTGATGTTATATTCCTTGACATTCAAATGCCTGAAATGAATGGATTCGAAATGCTTAAAGAACTTGAAGAAATCCCAAAGGTTATTTTCGTTACGGCTTATGATGAGCACGCCATAGAAGCTTTCAAAATCAACGCTTTAGACTATCTTTTAAAACCCGTAGACCCTGAAAGACTGCAAGAATCTATAGATAAACTAACTTCAAATAAAGATGAAGAGTTTGAATCTATCGTAGATACAAGTAGAAAGGATAGAAAGTTAACAGTTAACGACCACGTCTTCATTAAGGACGGAGAAAAATGTTACTACCCAAAACTAAAAGACATACGCTATTTTGAAAGCCAAGGGAATTATGTCAAAGTTTTTTTTAACAATCACCATCCTATGATATTAAGAAGTTTAAACGCATTGGAAGAACGTCTAGATAGTGAGGATTTCTTTAGAGCCAATAGAAAATATATCATCAATCTGCACTGGATAAGAAATATAGAAAACTGGTTCAATGGAGGTTTAAAAGTGTTTTTTAGCGACGAAGAATCCGTTGAGATTTCAAGAAGACAAGCTATTCGTTTCAAGGAAATTATGTCGATATAAACAGGCGAGAACTGATTGTTTATAAGAATTGCAATTATTGATCATATTTTCTCTTCGTTTAGACAAAAAAGGAGTAAATTTGTCACCTTTTAGAACTTTTCATAGGACCAATGATTAATATTTTCATCGCCAATTTAGATTTCGACATTACATCTGATGATTTGAGAACCACGTTTTCTCAATTTGGAGAAGTATCATACGCCCACGTCGTATTCGATCGTCAAACAAAAAAATCCAAAGGATATGGTTACATTGAGATGGAAAATGACCAAGAAGCTCGGAATGCAATAACTGCGCTTAATGGCCTAGAGATACAAGGGAGAAAAATAGATGTAAAAGAAGCACTTCCCAAGGGTAAACGTCCTGAAAAAAGTGGCGAAAAACCAGTGAAAATAGAGAAAAGAAAGTCAAGCGATCGTGTCTTCAAACAACCTAAAGTAGTTAAAGACGCTGAAGTTACAAAGCGCAGAGTGCTCAGGCCAAGACGAAAGAAGTAGATAGTAACCTATCTTCTATTCCTCAAACATTTCAGGATGCAGAAGTTTATAATGCGCTAACTTATCTTTTATATAGGTGATTAACTCGTAATCCGAAGCCGTTTTTAAGAAATGTTCATCGATATTCAGAAAATGAACAAAAGCGGTAAATTGCTCTTCCTCGAGATACACAACGTCATAAGAAACATATAAGCGAAGAAGATCTTTCAAGACATCATTTATATTATCCTGATGCTCCATTTCCGCTACCTTTCTTTTCGATTGAGCCTTCTTACTGAATCTTTCATACAAGGCAGTTATTGGACTTTGCAACATATCCACACCCGTAACTGTTCGTGTCTCCCTCATGCTCAACTCCTCCCTCTCCTCTTTAATTGTTGCTAAAGATTTAATCGGATGTACTGTTACTGGATCATACTCCTGAACTTTATTTGGGAGATAGACTAATGTGTCTACCGTACAATTCTCAGACTGAGGAATATTAATCACCACTTTTTTATAACCTTGGACAGAGAAAGCTATTTCATCACCTGGATTAACATAAACAGCGAATTTTCCTGAGGGTTGACCAAATACACCTTGCTGTGTCGTTAAATTGATAACCATCAAGTTATAAAAACCTCTTCCATTCAATGTATCAAGCACGCTGCCCTTCAAGTAGATTTCGTCACATTGACTTTTTACAGAAAAGACAACCGATAAAAGTGTTACAAAGAAAATAAGTTTCATAAAACGAATATAATCAAACTACAGTATTGAATAGAGTAATTAACATACATTTAGACAAGATTACATTTGTAACTGTTGACAAGTGAATAATTTACTTTTGTACGCATCAATAATGTCACCACTCCATTTTTGTGTTACTTATGTAAACATTGTTTTATCAGTTAAAGTTCACTAATTTTACACTCCAATAATAATTATGAAGCGCGTCGTAGTAGGATTATCCGGAGGAGTAGACTCAAGTGTAACCGCATACTTGCTCAAAGAGCAAGGATATGAAGTCATCGGTTTATTCATGAAAAATTGGCACGATGAAAGTGTCACACTATCTGATGATTGTCCCTGGATAGACGATTCAAACGATGCATTGCTTATAGCCAATGCATTAAACATACCTTTCCAGGTTATTGACCTGAGCAAAGAATACAAAGAGCGCATCGTAGATTATATGTTCAATGAATACGCATCTGGAAGAACTCCCAACCCGGATGTATTATGCAACAGAGAGATTAAATTTGACGTTTTTCTCAAGCAAGCCATGGAATTGGGTGCCGACTATGTTGCAACTGGTCACTATTGCCGAACAGTAAAGGGAGACAACGGAAAAGTTAAGCTATTAGCAGGAGTAGATAAAAATAAGGACCAATCTTACTTTCTCTGCCAGTTACGCCAAGAACAACTGGAAAAAGCCCTTTTTCCAATTGGCCACTTACAAAAAAATGAGGTTCGTGAAATAGCCCGCAAAGCGGGACTTGTTACAGCAGAAAAGAAAGACTCTCAAGGCCTATGTTTTGTAGGTAAAATAAGCCTTCCAGATTTTTTACAGCAGCAACTCAAGGTTAAAAAAGGTGACGTACTCGAAATACCTGAAGACCTTGACAACCTCAATGATTACCATAAGATCCCACACGAAATCAAGCACATCGAGTTACTTGCAAAGCCTTTTAGCTTTACTCAAGATCAAGGAGCAAAAGTCGCTGAGCATCAAGGCGCTCACTTCTACACAATAGGCCAAAGGAAAGGGTTGAATATCGGTGGTCGTCCTAAGCCATCCTTTGTTGTACAAACTAACACAAAGGAAAACGTTGTATACTCTGGACAGACATCCGAGCACAAAGCCTTAAACAGGATCGCATTGCGTATAGAGGAAAGCTCCCTAACATACACTGATGACGCGAATGAAATAAGCTTAGGAGAGTCTCGTTTTTACCTTTTTAAAATTCGATACAGGCAACCTATGCAGAAGGGGTTGATAGTCCGAAAAGAAAGTGGTGTATATGTCTTATTTGATGAATACCAGCGAGGAATTACACCTGGCCAATTTTGTGCATTTTACGACGATGAAGAGCTAATTGGTTCAGGCGTTATAGTTTCTTAACACCTGGAAATGTAGCCTTAAACGTTCCGTCTGTATAAAAGACAACAATTCTTTCGATCTCCTTCTCCTCTGATCCTTCTAGCTTATTAGAAAGATCTTCCTTTTTAAAAGTTGGAACATCATCAATGGAAGGCTGAGTGGAGTTATCCGAATATGAGATAATCTTGTCATTACTGCTTTGCTTGCCTGTAATAAGCCATTGTGCGTTCACCTTAGGAAAAGCGTCAAGTGTTTTTTGAATAAAGTCTAAACTCGGCTTATTTCTTCCAGCCATTATATGCGAAATACTCGATCGCTGAACACCTACCCTATCTGCAAAGCTTGCATTGGAGAGGTTATTCATCTTAATTACCATTTGTAAACGATCTTTGATTGACATATCTTAATTGATTTCACACATGTTGTTTACAAATATAATACACTTTTGTAAATACCAGCTCATTTTTTTCCAATCCAAAATAAATTCGATTCAGCACTGTGCTATACAAATGTAAATCCATAACACATCGTCCATCATCACTTAGATTGAACCATATCATCCATTTATTAAATCAGCACTACCCTGCACCTTATAAATGATAAAGAATAATCCCCTTAAAATGACGCATAAAAAAAAGGGAGCCGAAACCCCCTTCACAAACAACAACAAAACTATGTTTATTTACTAGCTGAACTAGTTTCTTGAAAAACTAAAGAAAATACTTTCGTTTTCTGATTTTTTAGGTTTCGGCGCAAGTCGCACCATATCTTTTAATTTAGCTACCTCGTGAATACTCAATGAGCTTTCAGCCCCTTTTTGTGCATGAACCTCTAACTGCTTTTTAGCATGAGAAACTGCATTGTCGATCATAAAGTTTGTATGTGCTATCATAATTATCAAATTTTATATGCACTGTTACGGACTCTTTTTTAATAGGTTTCACTTTTTTCATAAAAAATTGACATTTCTAAACAAGTTTTTCAAGCCGGATGTGTAATAAAAGTTAATAAAACATTGATTAACAATCTTTTATGTTCTCAAATTATTTTTCACATCTTTCTTGATTTTTCTATGCCTAAAATATAAAACTATGATAATCAAAAGGTATACTGGTATTAGCACTACCCCGATAATACGTTTAACAATAGATTTTGAAGTAACCTTTTTCTTATAAATCTTCTTCTCTTCACTTTCGACTGACTCAGCCAA
>CBFHJL010000015.1:0-40008 GCA_965656195.1 Brumimicrobium sp.
ATTCTGGCGACCAGAACGAATTTGGGCGAGCGAAAAAGGATTCAAAAAACTGATGTCTCGATTCTCAAATCAGACACGTTTTAGAGTAAATCAAAAAACTTCAGACCAAACAGAGTCTACATACAATCCGTTGGATCGGGCAATTGAAGACACTAGTTTAATAAGCTTTAATTCCACAATAAGAAACACGTTATTCTTCAATCGAACGAACCCTATTTTCGGTGCGGATTATACCTATTCCGAAACAGGGTCTAAAACATTATTAGCAAATGGATTTGACGCGCGAGAAATACAATTCAATAATCTTAGCTTCCGCTGGAACATCAAACGTAAATTCACCTTAAAAACAGAAGCAGAAATAGGAAGAAAAGTATCTCAGGCAGATTACACGTCAGGAAGAAATTATGGAATCGACTATACCAAAGTTGCTCCTGAATTTATTTACCAACCGAATACGAAATTTAGAATAGCCTTTGTGAGTCGATACGAGGAGAAGCGCAACGACGAGAACCTTGGAGGAGAAATTGCCTTCGTGCGGGAAGCAGGATTGAATCTTAAGTTTAACCAAGCCGAAAAAGGGAGTCTCCAAGGAGAATTTAAAGCCATCAGTATAGATTACAACGGGTCGGGTAACAACGCACTAGCATTCGAGATGTTGGAATCACTTCGTCCCGGAAACAACTTCACCTGGAACTTACGTTACCAGCGCAGTTTATCCAATAATCTCCAGATTAGTATCCAGTACAACGGTCGAAAATCGGAAGAGAATAGAACCATTCATGCCGGAGGAGTCGAAGTAAGGGCATTTTTTTAAATGCAGCTATTATATTAGAAATATTGGTTTTGACAGCTAGTTTTATGTTCAGAATCATGATTATGAACATCTCAAACCCTAGATATTTACTGGATTTAATGTTCGTTTCATAATTTCGTTACAAACTTTTAATTCGGAGTATATGAAAGCTGTGCTGCATATTTTATTTTGGTTGATTTGTATTCATTCTTTTGCCCAAAATATTTATGTGACTTCGTCGGGTGGAAGTTTCACTTCAGAAAAATGGATTAGTATAACAACCGGACCTAACGGCTCGGGTGTTCTCGTTTGGGGTCAAGGTGATGGTACCTATGGTAATGGTCAGGGCTTGGTCAATGATGAAGTTGTTGATATATCAGCCTTTTGTGGTCAGACACTTTTCATCAATGCTTATGATCGTTATGACGATTCATGGGATGGAACAACATACGAAATTTGGGACGGTCCATCTCAAACTGGAAATTTATTAGCTTCGAATGGAGGCAGTACGCCAGATTCATTCGAAGATGATGATTGTAGCGGTTCTAGTTGGTGTATTTCCGATCCTTCTTCTGAGCTTGAGATTTCAGAAGCTTTTGCAGCTCCCTCATGTCCTTGTAATAATCCCGCGGCATCCTATACAGTTATACCGGACTGCGCGAACGCAGAGTTTTCAATACAAGTAGATTTGTCATCTACTGGTGATGCCTCTGGGGTTGATATTTCTGATGGAACTACAATTTATCAATCGAATGTTGTATCCGGTGTATATACCGTAGGTCCATTTTTAGCTGGATCAAATCAAGTCATTGATGTAATCGGTTCTCTCTATGGAGGATGCGATATTAGTTCAACCGCATTGACAGAGGATTGTATTTGTGCCAACCCGCCTTCAGCAGTCGTAAATGCAGTTAATCTTGATTGTAGTGCTTTCGATTATGACATTGAAGTAACAGTTTCTGATTATGGAGATGGAACTTCAGCCGATATCCTGATTGATGGAGCTGTTGTTCAGGTTAATGCATTACTCACAAACACATATACATTTAGTGGATACTCAACAGGGACACATAGTATAAGCATAGAAGCTTCAGGTGGAGCTTTTGTGTCGTGTGAATCTTCTTACACAACCAACTTAACGTGTAATGGTGCTGATAACTTTAGTTTAAGTGCCCCAGATATAACAAACAGCTGTTCATCAGGTGACCTATCTAGTGCATCGGTGGGTACGGCAACTGGTTTTACTGTTTTTTGTGATGCAGGAGGAGTTGGTTCAGGAGATGTGGCAAATAATGTGATTCGAGAGTGTCCAGCAGGATTTAATAACAATACGGATTATGTAGACTTATGGTATCAGGTAGATTTACCAGATGGAGGTGATGAAATGACCTTGTCTGTAACAGGGTTAGGAGCGGGAGAAATACTTGGTTTTGTTTTGCATACATCAGATCCTGGGGTGAACGCAAGTAGTAATGTAGCTTCCGTTGATGGTAATTTTGAATGTTCATTTTTCGATCAAACAGTTACTTCACATACGATAACAGGATTGGCAGGAGAGAGCACAGCTCCTTTGTATATACGTATTTTAGGGATTGCAGTTAATGATGGAGATTGCTCAACAATAGCTACACCAAGTTTCAGTATATGTACATCCATACCTCAGCCAAATGATTTATGCGGAGATGCTATAGATATAGATGGTATTTCTACTTCAGGTAACTTATGTGCAGCGAATATTGATACTGAAAATAGTGAGACAGGAGCAACTTGTGCTGACCCAGCTGAAGCGAATGACTTGTGGTATTCCGTGACAATGGATGCAGCTGATCCAGATCAAAACTTAGAGGTTGACTTAACCTTCTCTGGAGCCGCAGATGAGGTTGTTGTTGAGTTATACAGTAATTGCTTTTCAAATACTTTCTTAGAGTGTTCAACGATTTCAAGTACGGGCCTCGGTTCTACTGTAACACATCGATTCAACTCGACAATTTCTGCCGGAGGTTTTGGTCCCACCTGGTATGTTCGAGTGATTCCGGCTTCAGGAAACTCAGTATGTGATTTTGAAATCGAAGGAAGAAGAATAGCAGAGAATAATGATTGTTCGCTTTTTCAGAATGTATTTCCTGGTTTTGATATTACGTCCGCTCAAACCTTGGATTATAACTTTGCTACAGAGTCAGGAGCGAACCCTGTTGTAGCAGGAAACGATCTCTGGTATGCTTTTGACCCTGTTTCGGGAACAGACAACGGATTGAATGTTTATTCTACCTCTGCTGAGATAAACGTTAGTGGACTTGCAGCTGGGGAAGAATTAACAGTACTTCTTTATGAAGGGAGTACTGTTAGTTCAGATAATTGTACTAATCTGAATGATAACTATTTATCGAGTATAAATATATCATCTAATGGAAGTTTCACATTCAATTGCCTGAATGAAACACAAAGTTCAGCAGATGGCGGATATCTAGTTCGAATTATTCAAACTGCTGGAGGTACTATAGCGACTCCGTCTGTGACAGTAACTCCTTCTGCACAAGTAGGGAAGTACAATAACTCTTGTGTGAACATCTGGGACGGTAATTCGCCATCTAATTTGGGCGTCTCAGATGCTGCACATCAATTTAATGCATTTTACATTCTTGATGGAGAAACTGTAACTGGAGATTTTTCAGGGACTACAGATTGTGATGATGAAATTACTTCTTCTGTATGTTCGGGTGTTTCTAATGATCCTTTTGATGAGGCAAACCAACGTGATCTTTGGTATATTATACGTGTACCTGATGTAAACTGCACGTCGCTCACAACTTCGACTGTTGTGAATAGTATAGATTTGACATACGATGCATCGAATAGTGCAAGAGATGCGAAGATTTATATCTATTCAGACTGTGGAGATGGCGACTTGTTAGCATGCAGCCCTTCATTGGATGGTGCTGGAGAAACATGGGAGGTCGGCGGATTGACGCAAGGGGAGTACTATTTAGTCCGTGTAAAACCGAACTCAATTAATTCTGATTTTGATTATTCTTTTGAGCTGACCGTTAACAATGGAGCTGTAAGACCATGTAATAATGAAGGTGTTGATGCACAAGGATTAACTGTGGAAAGTTGCAATGACTATAATAATCTTGATGTTTACTCCATGAGAGGAGCAGATCCATCACCAGGAACAAGTGTTCCAGAGAATGATGTTTGGTTTTCATTTATAGCGCCAAATCCAGCTAATGGGGGAGGATATTTTATTGCGGATAGAAGTTGGGTTACTGTATTTTTAGAAAATGTTTCAGGTACAGCTACAGGTCCTTTGTCAATGGAGCTTTACTCATCACCTAATGCATCAATAGCGAGTGCATCTACTTATTCTACAACAAGTGCTGCAGGGAGTCAAGCTTTTGGCCAATTTGGTCATCTTATTCCTGGTCAAACTTATTATTTGAGAGTATATCATAAAGAGAGTGAGACGGCAACAGTCAATTATAATTTGAATGTTTATACTCCAAACGTTAATGAAACAGATTGGACATGCGGCAGAAATAGTACCTCTGTAGTCTCAGGATGTTCGGAGGGTTGCAATGATCTAAGGGAAGCATATTTTAAGATTGATCTTCCTGAAGGACTTCCGTCGAATTACTATTATTTAATCGAGGTGGTAGGTGAAGATCAAATTCTTGATTTCGAATTAAGGTCTCAATTTTTAAGTGAATCATCAGCCGCCGAGGGAGATTTTGATGATTATGATTTGCCGTGTTCCTCTCGTCCAGTGGAACCTGGAGTTTCAATGATAAGCGAGACACTAAATATTACAAGTCCATTAACAGGAGAATCGTGCGATATGAATGGTGATAGTTCAGACGGTGGAAGTGGAGTACGTCGAATTTATTTTGGTTTGAATGGTCCGGCTTCAGGAATGAAAGACTACTATTATATCCGGGTCTTTATGGATCCTTCGGACCCTAACTTTGCAACTTCTACAGGACTTAACATTTGTGCGATTAATTTTAATGGTCCGTATTCAACGGAAGCTCTAGCTAGTGCTGGCGGATCAACTGATATTGACTGTTCTCCCTCTTTAGATGTAGATTTGATTAGTTTTGAAGGTGCGGCTTTTGATGATTATAACGAATTATCATGGGGAACACTCTCAGAAACAAATAATAGTCATTTTGCAGTTGAGCATTCCTCTGATGGGAATAGTTTTGAGTTAATTGGAATGGTTAAGGGTAACGGAACCTCATCAGATTTTCACGCTTATAATTTTAGACACAAAGCATTAAGTTCGGATAATTATTATCGTTTAAGACAAGTTGATTTTGATGGGACAGAAACAATAAGTAATACTATTTATCTCCAATCGAAAACGCCAAACATCGAGATTATTCCTAACCCAATTGCATCAGGGGATGAATTTCTTATTGCGTTTCATCAGATGATCGATGAGATATATATTTATGATACACGAGGAGTATTGGTTTTGAGTAATAGTAACCTATTTGAGAATAGTCTTGAAGTTACAAAGTCATTTAAACCGGGGGTATATATTATTTCAGCAAGAATAGGAAATCAAAATTTAATGAAGAAGCTAGTTGTTAATTAATTGTGTGAAAGATGCTAGCATAAAAATGGAGATTCATTTTTGAGTCTCCATTTTTTTATACTGAGTAGGAGTTAAACCTGTGATTTTTTTAAAAGTTGTGTTAAAAGTTGATTTTGAACGAAACCCACTTTCTTTCGCTATTCCTTCAATGGAATAATTTGAATAGTCATCATCCGTAATAAGTGATTTTGCATAGTTAATGCGCTTTGCATTAATGTATTTATTAAAGTTTAAGTCTTCTTGTTGATTGATAGCTTCAGATAGGTATTTTGAATTCATATTCAACTTAACTCCTAGTTCATGAATACTTAAGCTATCATTTAGAAATAGCTGCTCTTCCTCTACGACTTGTTCAATTTTGTTGAATAGTGATTTATGCTTATCATCTCGCTCCTCTTTATCAATAAATAGATTCTCTTTTTTCTTAATTTTTTGATTTTCTTTAGTAGAATTTAGGTAGTTCGAGATTACCTTAATCTGATAATAGCCTAAATATAAAACAAGCATGAGAATCGAGAGATTAAAAATAAGTTCTGAAATGAATGGATTAACCAATTCAGAGAAGATCATTCCAAGGTAAAACATTGAGAAAAACAGCAATGATATTCTAGACCAATTCAAGTTAGATATGTCTGGATCGGAGTAGGTCTGTCTATTATGTAGTTCTGCTAAATTCAGTTTGTAAAAATTCAAGATAATAAGTAGTCCGTTATAAAGTGGGAAGATGTATTGAAGTGTTGTATTTGTGAAGCTTATTCGTATCTCTCTGAATAGCATGTTTTCGGGTCTAAAAAACAGAATTAGTTCAAGTGAAATCGAAGCAATTAATATAATAATTGGAAGAATAATTAATACTCTATCAATTTTTAGGTATTGCTTTAGCCAGAGCGTGTTGAATCGATAAAAAAAGAGCCCAACAGATAATGTGGCTGGCATAAACAACCAAACCAATGGTTTGGAGATAATGTACCATTCCGCATTAATAGTAAGGTAAAAAAAGGTAATGAAGAACAAATTGAAAAACAAGAGCACTCCATTTCTGTTAACTAATGGTGGTAGAAGCTTTGTGGATACTAACAGTACAATAAAAATAAAACACGCTAACAAAATTGTAGCTTCCAGAATTATTGAAATGTAAAGTGTGCTTTCCACGTTACAAATGTAATTATTCCAATTTCATTAATAATGTCAATAGTGCCCCATACGATAACATTTTTTATTTGCGTTTTACACAAGTGACTCATCTTCAGTTGTAATATTCAGTTGTTTTATGCTAAGTTTGGACTCTACTTTAGCAGTATAAAATCAATTCATTATGAAAAAGGTAATACTACTTGCTCTCTTATTTAGCTTCTTATTTTCTTGTTCGACAATGCATATTGAAAAGCGTCGTTATAGAAAAGGTTTTCACGTATCATGGAATGCGAATAAGCAAAGCAATCAAGAAAAGGGACATGAAGATGCTTTATTCAACAAAGAAATCACCGACAATGCATCGGCAACAAATACGATACAACTGCAAAGTATAGAGAAAAAATCAATCAAGGTCACACCTGAAAATGATAAAGTAAAAAGAATTAAGAACGCAATAAATACTAAATATCGATCTAAAAAGTTCAGAAGAAAACCTACCTCTCAGGCGAAAATTGACTCGGGCAAAGAAGAATCAACAACCATTAAGGCTAAAAAGCATCAATTGAAAAAAGATGTGAGTACAAAAAATAAGAGTGCTATTTACTATCTTTTCCTACTAGGACTGGTTCCCTTGATCGCTTTTCAGAAAAAAAGTGGGTTAAAGATCTCAAGATGGGCGTCACAGAACAAAACGAAGGCCCGAGTGCTTGTAGGTGTAAGTACATTTCTTGCTGTTGCCTCGAGTTTTGGACTTGGTAATATATCGCAATGGCAAACTTCGAATGTTATGCTTGTTGCCCCTGCCTTATTAGTTGCTGCGAGTTTATTTATCAATGCAAAAAAAGTTGGAAAAGAAAGTCGACTTTTTAAGAATAGATTTTCTTTTACTCTATTCAACCTGGGAACAACGTTTGGTTCCTTTTATGCAGGTGCGAGTGTTTCAGCTCTGTTGTCTGTTTCTGAGAATACTGAGGACCCTATGATTCTTAATGCATTCACAGCAATTATACTCGTAATCTTGCTTTCTATACTTCTTGTGGTGGCTTTGTATGGTTTAGCAGCCTTGTCTTGTACAATTGCATGCAGTGGTTACGGAATTGCTGCCGTTGCAGTGATGATAGGAGGTAGTTTTTTGCTATTATATTTAGCTTCATTGGGTTATGCAAATATTTTCCGTCGTGAGAGTGAGAGAGGAAAGTCTTTTTCAGGAAAAGCCGCTAAAACTGCATTGATAATAATATTAATTACAGGTTTAGCAATGGTGGTACTTGGTGCTTTATGAAAATGCCCGTGATAATTCCACTTTTCAATGGAGCCAGTAGTTGAGTGATTGCTGTAAATATAAAACTTACAAATACTTGAAATCGACCAATTCTTCAGATTTCTCCCAAAGTCCTTTCGCGATATCTTCATCTTTAGATAATTCTGTATACTCAGCTTTCCCTGGATCTCCTTTCATCTCTTTATATCCGGTAGGTCCGAAATAATCACCACTAATGGCTTCACCTGTTGCAGCCATTAGTGTTGGTTCGGCTCCACGACTCGCAGATTGGGTAATGAATGGAGCTATTGTATATCTGAGCAAATAATAAACCCATTTGGGCATATGACGCATCAAAGAAGTAATCGCAACACCGGGATGAGCTGCAGTCGCTATTGTGTTGTTGTGCTTGGAGTTTTCTAATCTTCTTTCCAATTCAAACGTAAACATTAAACATGCGAGTTTAGACTGTGAATAAGCACCTGATGCCGAGTACTTCTTCTCACTATGTAAATCGTCAAAGTTGATTTTTCCGCTTTTATGCGCAATTGAACTGAGGTTAACGATTCTAGAATCTGGTGTTTTGGTCAGATGATCCAGGAGCAATCCTGTTAGAAGAAAATGCCCCAAATAATTCGCTGCAAATTGTAGCTCAAATCCATCTTCTGTTTTCGTATAAGGAGGCATCATTACACCTGCATTGTTTATCAAAACGTCCAATTTCTCAAATTTTGACTTGAACTTCTCAGCGAATTCTCTAACAGAACTTAACTTACTTAGATCAATCTTCATAACTTCTAAGTCAGCCTTCGAAACCTCTTTTTGGATATTCTTCTTGGCACTTTCTCCTTTGGATAAATCACGGCAAGCCATGATTACTTTTGCTCCTTCACGAGCTAATTCTTTTGAAGTTTCATAACCTAGACCAGCATTTGCTCCTGTTACAATGAATATGCGACCTTCTTGTTCTGACATAAATTTTCTTGTGTTTTTCGGTGTGTATTTATATCAACGTTCTCAAGCTATTTTAGTTTAAAAAAGTAGACATTCGATGCACATGTTTCAATTATCGATGCTTCTCCTCAAATCTGTCCAGTAGCGTATTTGTTCTCTGTTGGAGTTTGTTTTTGAAGAAGGAAGTGTTACCTAACAGAACTCCCTTGAAACCCATAGCTTGTTTACTCCAACGATAAAGACTGAATTCGTCTATATGCTCTACGATTAGTCCATCTCTCAATAAAAAAGAGGCAGAGATTTTATTGTGAACTTTTCGACCTGTTTGGCTAAACGTATAAATTGCTTCCCACTGAGCTTTGGCTTTTTCCGAATTGCAATCAAGTACTTTATAGTTTACCTTAAAATCCTTTCCTTTTTGTGACGTGCACAACATCCGCCACATGTTTTTAGCACGATCGCCTTTGAGTTCGCCAAACGCAGGATCTTGAAAAACGACGTCGGGATGGTAGTACTTCACCATATTTTCACCATCTAAATTTGAAAATGCTTCGTAAAACTGTTCAATTGTATTTTTCATGGTTGCTGACGCTTGTCAATTTGTGAATCGATGGAATTCTTTTACATAAGAGCTATTTACTGCTTGTATAACTGTGTCACGGTATTACTGGTGAATAAGCTGTATACCCCATTGCTCAGTCGTGAAACATCAACAATGTTTTTCGTGGCACTCTGCTTAGTAATTGTTACAGATCCTGTAACATCTTGACCCAATACATTTGTGATTCTGATCGTACTAAGCTCGGATTCAGATCCTTTGACTGTAAAACTAGAGTGAGTTGGGTTCGGATAGATCACAACGTCACGCTTAACGTTTGAAATATCTACACTTCTAATTTGAGAATAAGCGTAATCACCATGATAATCTGTTTGTTTTAATCGGTAATATGAAAGTCCTTGATAAGGTGCATTGTCTACTGTCAAATATGAATTGAGTTCCGTCGATGTGCCTGCTCCGTCAACAGTTGTAAGTGTTTCCCAGATATAACCATCTCCTGAACGTTCAATAGTAAAGAAATCATTGTTTGTTTCCGTTGAAGTTTGCCAAACCAGTTCAACAAATCGATTGTCCACAGGAACAGCGTCAAAAGAGAGTAACTCGATTGGTAAGGGAGAAATTACGGTTCCTAAAGTGAATCGAAGGTTATTTGAAATCGCTGTAACTCCAGAAAATTCAAAAATACTACCACCTAGATTTGTTGCTCCTGATATTGGGGTTTCATCCGAAAACACTCCATCATTATCAGTATCGACGAGCAAATATAAATTAGCTGCAGTTCCAGCATATATTCCTGTCAAATCGAAACGCATATCGATACTTCCAACATCTACTGCTGTAGCAGCAGAATTTACCTCACTGGCCCTCCAAACATTTAAAAGTCGATTTGTAACCGGCGAAGGTATATCTGTGGTCTCGTCGAATAATAAACTTCCATTATTCTGCCCCCAAATCAGATATTCATTATTATCGAGATTCGACGGGTTTAAAACATTTAGTATTCCAGAACCTTGAGCATCGTTGTTCAATTCAGTGGGTGATATGCGCCCTATACCTGCAACATTAAAATCAAAATTACCATTACCTGGATTGTCTTCATCGTAAAGATCATTATTTGCGAGTGGGATATTATATTTTGCGGATAGGTAATTTTGAACTAATAGATGGTCGACGTTGTCTAAGGAGTAGTTATACTGAATCACTTCAGCATATTCTGCACCTAAATAGGTCCCATAACCAACATTTAATGCCCCTAAGGCTAAATCTTGATTGCTGTTGCCTAAGGCAGTTGAAGATTCAAAGGAACTCAAAATAGGGTTACTGCCATTCCGTATTCGACTTCTTGCTCCAGCGGGACGTGTTCCATCAAAATCCCATGACAAAATGTAATTAATGTTATTTCCAAAAGTAGTTCCTCCACTATCAAAACGGTCATTGTTGGTAACTACATCCAGGTGTATCCTATTACCACCCCAGAAAAACCAGGTGTAAGCATACTCAGCTGCAATAGTAAATGTGATTCTTTTACCCAAAATACCTCTTGGAGCTCCATTAAGATTTAATGGTCTGATAACCGCGTAATACGTTATGCCTGCTGTGCCATCTAAAATTGGAGAATCTGCAACGGCCATTTCATCATTATTGCCGTCAAATTGAACAGTAGGCAAACCATTCATACTGCCAACGGTATTGAACACAGGTTGTAATCCACCTGTCATTTGCTCCGCATTGTTCCCATTCCCAGAGTCATCACCCCAAAAAGCCACAGGATCTCCGTTGGCCAGTGTTAAGATATCAGCCCTTAACCATAAACCATTTGACGTGCTATTCCCAACTCCTCCTGGTCCCGTTTGAGAAAAAGAGACGCCAAGGAAAATAAAAAAGAATAATACAAGTAGTAGAACCTTCATTGTACTTTGGATAGCGTAGCAAAACTAATTAAAAAAATCATTTTACTAAAAGATAGTTCATGCATTGAAGATGCTTCACTAAATACGTACCCCAATTACACAGACATCATCAACTTGTTCATTATTGCCTTTCCACTCTTCAAATGCTTGGTCAAGTAAAGATTTTTGTTCATCCATTTTTTTATTTTGAATACTGAGCAATAACTTTTTGAAATTTGTTGTTTTGAATTTTTTATTGCGTTCACCTCCAAATTGATCAGGATAACCATCCGTAAAAATATAGATTGAATCTCCTTTTTGAATCTTCAATTCGTGATTTGTATAAGGTTTTAGGTTTTGGTATTTTCCTATGGGTTGCTTATCCGCTTTTATTTCTTCAATTTCTGTAGAACCTTTACGGATGATCCATAGTGGGTTGTTTGCTCCTGCCCACGTCAGTGAATTTGACGATATTGAAAGAGAGCACAACGAAATATCCATTCCGTCTTTTACTTCTTCTTCAGATTTTTCAAATTCTTGAACGACTATTTCTCTTGTTTTATTTAGAATTTGGTCTGGATCCGTTAATTGATATTCTCTTACGCTTCTGTTCAGTCCATTATTGCAAATTACGCTAACCATAGCACCGGGTACTCCATGTCCTGTGCAATCCGCAGCGGCAAATATTATCCGATCATCTATATGCTCCATCCAATAAAAGTCTCCAGCAACTACATCTTTTGGTTTGTACAGTATGAAAGAATTTGATAAGTAAGACTTTACGAGACTTCGAGGAGGAAGGATTGCATTTTGAATCCGTTTCGCATATTGTATTGAATCTAATATTTCGGTTTGTTTTGCTTCAATTTGATTTTTTTGTGCTGAGATCAATTGATTTGATTTATTCTTGTTACGATATGCTTTAAACAGAATAAATGCGATAACAAGTAAAGATATCGAGCCTCCAATTCCCATTGTGGAGTACACTTTTTGTTTCGCCAAAGCAGCTTCATTCTCTGCTTTTTCCTTTTTTATTCGTAACTCTTGTTTTTTTCTTTCTTCGGCCCTTTGTAGTGAATCCAATTCTATTTTTTGCTGATAGAAATATTCTGTTTCGAGTTTAGAAGTTTGTTCAATTTTTTCAAGTGAAAATAATGTGTCAAATAGGTCAAATCCTGAATTGAGCTCTGAATAGGCTTCTTTAAATTTGTTCTGAGCGAATAAGATTTTAGCATATGTAGCATGAAATTCACGTTTTGACCTCATTGGTAAATCTCCAGAATTAAAGAATGCCAATGCGTTTTTCATCTCTTTTTCTGCCATTTGATTTTTTCCTTGATCTAAATAGAATTTAGCGAGGAGCTGTCTTCCATAAGTAATATTGGCTGGGTTATTTATTTTTTCATAGTATGCTATGCTTTGTTGAATATGATATTCTTGTTTTTTGAGTTCGCCAGTTTTATCAAAAAGATTTGCTAAACTTGAATGTACATCGGCAATATCTCTGTAAAAACGAGGGTTGTCGTTAGCTGCCTTTAATGCTGCTAATAAAGACTTTTCGCTTTTCTCATATTCCCCTTTTTTTCGTTGCACCAGTCCAAGTACATTCAGGGTTTTAACAACTTCATCTTTATCTTTATCACTTTTTGACTCTTCCATCGACCTATACAGATAAAACTCTGCCTTTTCGAGTTGATCAATTTCGTTATACAACATCCCAATATTTCCATACAAACCAGGTAAGCGCGTTGGGTCATACACTTCCATTATTTTAGCATCTTCCAAATAATGTTTTAAAGCTTGGTCGTAATTATTAAGTATATAAAAAATTGCTCCTACATTCATGTGACCCGCAATCAAAATTGAGGTGTCTTGGTGCTCTTTACCTAGTGATAAGGCATCGTTAAAGTATTGCAAGGCAACCGGGTAGTCACCTTTGTGATAGGCCAAGGTTCCTTTCGTATTATAATGGAAAAACAGGCTTTGTAGATATCCCGTTTCATTATAGATTTCTTTGAGACTGTCACTAATTTTTCTGGCTAATTCTTCATCCCCTGTTTCATAAAGTGTTTTAGAAAAACGACCATTCATAGCTTCAGTCCTCTCCTCAATATCTGTTTTTTGAGAATAGACAAACCCAGAAAAGAACACAAACAACAATAGGGCAATTCCGTGGTGCATAGCGTAGTATTTAATTCGAAAGATACGTATTATGGTGTTAATCAGTAATTTTTCTGAATGAATTAATGGTGGGTACTTGAAATATCTAATCTCCTAAATTATGGTGTTAGAGTGGTGTAATTAAGGAAAGAACTAAGCGGATGATGAAATTGAGCGAGTCGTAACGCCTATTTTTGGAAAAGTATATATCATAATGTGAGAAGTTTAAAATAAAACTCAAAACAAACTTCCAATCGTAAGCACAGAACAAACTGCAAGCATAACCAAACTAATTAAGTTCAAAATATTCAGTTTGTTGTTTTTTAAATGAATCACCCCAAGGACTAAAAATACGATTTGAGCCAATAAAAAGGGTATTGTCAACAACTCCCTGAAAACCCCGATTAAAACAAAATCTATTTTGTACAAATAAACTAATCGCAGAAGAACGAAGTAAATAACAATTGCAAAGTTCCCAATCGTTAGTATTTTTCTGGTGTTTCGTTTGTTCATGTGTACTAATTGATATGAATTATTCTGAAAACAAATTCCCAGAATTTATTTATTCGCCTTCTCTCTAAAACTCCAAACTCAGAATCCAATTTGGATTAGAGTGATTAGCAGAAATGAGAAAATGAGTTTCTGCTATTTGTTGGAAGCCATATTTTTTATAGAAGCGAACAGCGCGATGGTTTTCTGTCCAAACGTATAGCCATATTCCCGATTGAGCATTCTCCCTGGCGAGATTGAGATTGAAATCCATCAATTGTTTACCGATCTTAAGATCATGAAATTTTTCAAGTACGTACAATCGTTCCAGTTTGGTGCTGTTGGGTTGAGTGAGATTTTCGTAGGGGGTGTTGTAGATGATTTTTGAGTAACCCGCCAATTCTTCGTTCACAAAAACGGAGTGAAATACATTTGACTCATCGGATAATTCTGCTTCAATACTTTCCAACGTGAACTTGGCGTTGATGTAATCATCAATATCTTCTTTACTCGCACTATGTCCGTGTGATTCTCGAAAAGTGGTAATCGCCAATTCCCGCAGTTGCTCAGCGTCTTTTTTGCTAGTTTTTGTAATGGAAATGTTTTTCACTCATTCATTTTTTTGATTTCTGCCTTGTTTGGTATCCAAAACCACATTCCAATGATTCCAAGAAATAGAATCATCCAAGTACTATCTATTTTTTTCTTTTTTGTAGTAGGTAGCTTTTTCCAATTATACCAAAGAAATATTCCTGCAACTATATAGTTTAGTATAATCAGAATCCAATCAAGGTGGAAATTAGAAATTAGTTTAATAAAATATTCAGAAATAACATAAGAGAGTATGATGCAAATAATTTGAATTACAGTTAAAAATAATAGGAGAAGTCTAAGATTTGAAATTTCGGATTCATTCACGTTTTCTTTTATCTGATTCTTTGTCATTTCGGTATTAGTTATCTACAGAGATTCTGCTAAACGTATTATGTGAATTGTCTTTAGTATGATTTAAAATAATGTTTTACACTAAGAAAGGTAATAATTTATAGAAATAATAAAAGTTTCGTTTTTATGCATTCCAACCTCTTTTCTCGTAAACCTTGTCGATCATTAAGATAAGTTCTTTGTATTTAGGATCATGATCATCGAGGTGGCTCATTAACTTTTGAACTTCAATATAGCGGTGTTTGATCATATTGGGATTCCACATAATTACTTTGAGCAGCTCTAAGGCTTTTTTCGTGTTGTTTTGATTTATGGCATCTAAGAGTTTTGGGTAATACTCGTCATATTCCTTGTTCTTTTTTATTCGATATTTGTAAAGAAAGTAGAATGTAAGTATCATGAACAATAGACCTGCAAGAAAATAGATGACGATAAACACTATGAGTTCCATTTGATTCACTTTTGATCCGTTCGATAAAATGTTCTTTTGTAGGGCTTTCCTCTTTCTTTTAATTTTAATTCCAATGTGTCTTCAGAAATGATTTTGTAAGGGATACTATCGCGAGTGTTTGAAATGGGTTTAGCAGAGCTCACAATATGATTCTCAAAAAGGTGATAACCTCTTTCTAAAGTCTTTTCTTTCGAAACATAAAAAATATAAGTGCTGTCATTAATTTCAAATTCTAGAGCAGATGATGTGAGAGCGGTTAGACCGATCATTTCCCAATGTCCGATGAGATGGTCCTTATCGTTTTGAATGGATGTATTAGGATTAAATGCGTTTTCACTGCTTCCGCAGCTCAATAAGCTGAAAAACAAAAAGAATACTAGATATTTCATGTAACTCAAATATAATTATTCATTCTTAGACTTATTGAATCCATACTCCAACGCGATACCAGTCAACATAGCGTAAATAACAATAGAAATAAGGAATAATGCAGTTTTCACCCAAAAGGTCTCAAATGCTAAGTATTCTTCGATAAAATATAGCATCAACAAACCAGTTGAGTTCAGCAAGAACCAAAGTAAGTATGAAGAAGCACGAAAAATGATTCTCAATAATGCTTCTCCAAACATCGATGTGCTTGTGATAAGTAAAACCACAGATAAAAAACTCATATTCCAATTGATAATATATATCAAGATCGGCGTGTGTAATAACCAGAGGAGGTTCCTCCCAGACCATTGAATACGAAAAAGACCTATAGTTTGTGCTAGCGGGACAAAGATTGCTGCAAAATATAAAAATCCATAACCAGTCATGGCGCTTATAATGAAGCCGAGGACCACAAGGAAAATCCAAGTATGAAACCAATCTTTCTTAATTAAACGCTTCATTAGTTTTTATTTTCAACTTGGTAGAATGCCTTATTTATCCAATACCAATTAAAAGATACCTGAAGGACTATTATAATAAATATAAGCATATAGTTAATCCATTCTGATATTAACCATAAAGCCAAGAATAGAGCGGAAGCCAATATTGTAATTATGATCATTCCTTGGTTGAAGTCAATCCCCCATTTTCTAATCGCATAAAGCGTAATAAGGTTAAATGGAATCGAAATAAAAAAGCCTGGAATTCCATAGTAGATCATGGCAAAAACTCCTACGTATAGATTTGCCTCTCCAGTTAATGCAAAAATAAAAGCCGTTATAGTAAAGAGAGCTAATGATTTTCGCGATGCTTTAAAAGCAATTCCAAATGATGATTTTTTAATTGATTCAAGATTCATGGTTTTCTGAGTTGGTAAAGGTTTTATCAATATCCCCATTTTCGTGAATGACATATTGTATTTCCCCTGAATCTATAACCTCAGTAGTTTCATTTTCAAAATTATATTCCGTTTCCAGGAATTCGTAATGATAAATTGAGTCATTTATAAAGCACCCATTACTTTCACGAAAATAACCACCATCACCTCCCCATTCAGCAAGCGGAATCTCGTCAACTTTTCTTCCGAGATGATCGTAAGAGTAGTATTTCAATTGATATACCCAACCTTCGTTCATGCCAAAAACGACAATTCCTGTATGTCCTTTTTGTGTTTGGATAGAGTAAAGATAGTCGGTGTACTCTAATGCTGACTCTTCCCAAGGATAAAGCTCTGTTTTGTTATAAACTTGATGTGCTAATTCGTCAATGACAGCAGAGGAATCTACCCCTTTTCTGAGAATAGACTTTTCGAATTGGTGAATACTATCTTCGTTAAAACAGGTTGCCTTTTCCTGATGAAAAAAGAAGTTCATCCACGGTTCTATTTCAAAAACAGTAATGATCTCTTTTTGCTGATCATTTACTTTTGTTTCTTTCTTTTTTGCTGGTTTATTGATTGTTGCGGATTCACTGGTCACTTTGTTGGTTGTAGGACTCAGGATTTGATGCGCCTTACCCTCTGTTTTTGATTCACAAGAGAGTAGTAATACTGAAAGAACAAGAACAAACAATTTGAGTAACTGCATTTTGATGGTTTGATACGAAAATACGAAATCTTACCAATTATTTTTAGGGTTACCTGTCTTTTGGTTAGTCAACTCAGAAATACAAAATCACCTTCCCTAGACCTTATTTTTAATCTTGGAATTATTAATGTTTTTTGCACATTTTTCACTCTTTACCACGTTCACACTCTATTCATTTTCCTTCGTTGATAACTCCTCCTATTTTTCAACAATCAATTTTTAATCCCACTTTTTACCACAATTGCTTTTCGGCTTTAAATCCTCGTTATAACTAAGTTTGTGGAGAAAAAGTGTAACTTTGTTTGAGAAAGCTGCGTAATAAGTTTTCAACACTGTTTTAAAAGTGGTAAAAAGTGGTAGATTTCCATTATTTTTACACATTATAACTGTACATGGCAGGATTAGTAGGAGAATATGAGGTGAAACTGGACGCAAAAGGGCGTTTCATGTTTCCTTCTCACTTGAGAAGGCAATTATCTCCTGCTGCCCAGGAAAGTTTCATGCTGAACAAAGGTTTTGAAGATTGCCTCACGCTCTATCCAATGAATGAATGGGAAAAGCTGAGCGAGTCGTTGAGTAAGATCAACCTCTTCAAACCTAAGAATCGAATGTTCTACCGTTTGTTCCACCAGGGAGCAAAAGATGTCTCACTAGACAAAACGGGTAGGGTATTGATTCCGACAGGACACATGGATCGCGTCGGTCTGAAAAAAGAAGTGATGTTAATCGCTTACAACGACCGCGTTGAAATCTGGGACAAATCCAAGTACTTCGAAATGATCGAAGGCTCCATGACAGACTTTGCTGATTTGGCAGAGGAAGTAATGGGTAAGATTGGAAATGACGACGAATAACGAAGAAAAATACCACGTTCCTGTAATGCTTCAAGAGTGTCTTGATGGGCTGGATATCCAGCCTGACGGAATCTATATTGACGTTACTTTCGGAGGTGGAGGTCATTCTCGCGCCATCTTTGAACAACTTTCTGATAAAGGACAATTGATCGCATTTGATCAGGATCCCGATGCTGTACGTAACACTTGGGATGAGCCAAATTTTCATTTCGTTGCTTCGAATTTCTCGTTCCTGAAGAATCAATTGCGTATGCTTGGGATCAAACAGGTTGATGGAATCTTGGCAGACCTCGGAGTGTCGTCGCATCAATTCAATGAGCCTACACGTGGATTCAGTATTCGTTCCGACGAAAAGCTGGACATGCGCATGAATCAGCAAAGTGATCTTTCTGCTTATGATGTCGTAAATGAGTGGGATGAAGATGAGTTGATCTCTATTTTCCAAAAGTATGGAGAAGTGAAATCGCCACGTCGTATCGCTCAACGCATTTGCACAGACAGAGATCGTCAACAGATCAAAACTACGGGTGACTTGGTAGCGCTGTTAGAGCCGCTCGCACCCAAATTCAAAGAAAATAAGTTTTATGCTCAGGTTTTTCAGGCCATTCGCATCGCAGTAAACGATGAGATGAGAGTGCTGGAAGAAATGTTGGAGCAAACAGCAGAGGTGTTAAAGCCTGGCGGTCGCCTCGTGGTGGAATCTTACCATTCACTGGAGGATCGATTGGTAAAGAACTATATGAAACGTGGCAGTTTCGATGGGAAGATCACCAAAGATTTTTACGGAAATGTGCTCAAGCCTTTTGATGAGGTTGTACGCAAACCGATCTCGCCATCTGAAGAAGAGTTAGAAAGTAACCCGCGTTCGCGAAGCGCAAAATTGAGAATAGCAGTTCGACGTGAAGGAGAATAACTACATATCGGAAGACCAGAAGAAAAAGAAGAAGATCAAGAAGAAAAAAGGTCGTCGTCTTTTTAAGTCAGGCGGAAAGCAATCCAAAAATATGGTCCAGATCATGAATGGAGAGTTTTTGACCAAGACGTTCTTCTTGAATAATCTGAGCTACATCTTCTTCGTGATCTTTTTGCTGATCCTCATCGTGACCAAAGGTTACTACGTGAATCAGTTGGCGGATGATATTGCAGATACAGAAACGGAAGTGGGGAACATCACTGCGGATTATGTAGAAACGAAAGCGGCATTAGAAGAATTGACAAGAAGAACAGAATTGATAGAAAGATTGAGTCCATTGGGATTGCGTGAAACGGTAAACCCAACGAAAGTGATTCGAGTGGATGATAAAAACAAAGAGGAATAAATGAATACGCCGAAGCCAGTCATATTGCGTGTGTATTTGATCTACTTTTTAGTAGTCGTGGTCATGCTATTGATCATTGTAAAATCTGTTTCGATCATTATGGATGGTCGAGATACGATCTTTACAACGGAATCAACGAAGATCAAACAACGTTCTGCGATTATCGAGCCCAGAAGGGGGGAGATCCTGGATGCACGTTTGAGTCCTTTGGTTACCTCAGTGGCATTCTATGATGTATACATGGATCCAGTAACGGTTGATAAGGATGTCTGGGATGCGGGAGTAAGTGGATTAAGTAAAGGATTGGCGAGACTTTTCCCGGAGAAAACAGCAAGAGAATACGAAGAGTATTTAAGAGATGCGCGCGTTAAGAAGAGAAGATATGTTTTAATCCAGCGAAGGGTTACCAATGAGACGAGAAAACAAATCCGTGAACTTCCGATTTTTAGAAAAGGACGCTTCAAAGGTGGGCTTATCGATAACCGGGCGACGATTGTACGAAAACGGCCAAACGGTGAATTGCTTGCGCGAACATTAGGGTATATTAAGAAAAGAGAACGCGATACATTGTTGGTTGGATTAGAAGGAGCATATAACCAATACCTCGCAGGTAGAAATGGTGAAGTCATTGAGCAAAAGATTTCTAACTCTTGGAAGCCAACGGGTGCTGTGGTGCGTGAAGGTGAAAACGGATACGATGTAGTAACTACGATCGACAAAGATATTCAGGAGGTAGCACATACTGAATTAGAGAATCAGTTAAAAACGAAAGGGGGGCGTTACGGTTGTGCAATCGTGATGGATGTAAAAACTGGATTCGTAAAAGCGATGGTTAACCTACAGAAAACGGGTGATGGTGAGTACGGAGAAGTGTACAATCACGCCATCGGTACGAAAGAAGTTCCTGGATCTACGATGAAGTTGGCTTCGCTGATGGCCGCGTTAGAAGATAATAAGATTAGAATCACCGATACTGTAAATGCTGTCGGGAAATATGAATTCTACGATAGAGAATTACACGATTCCAGAGCATGGGGGTATGGAAAGATTACCATCAAAGAAGCGTTCGAACTTTCTTCAAACGTCATTTCCAAAGTAATCTACAATAGCTACCGCAAAGAGCCACGTCGATACATTGATCGTTTGACACAGTTTGGTTTGACAGAGCAGGTGGGGATCAACATAGCGGGTGAAAGTACTCCAGTATACTCAGCTCCGGGTGAGTCGCAATGGTGGGGCGGATCTTTAGCTTGGATGTCGATTGGATATGAATTCCAGTTATCCCCATTACAATTACTGTCATTCTACAATGCAGTTGCAAATGGCGGAAAATACATGAAGCCTCAGTTTGTTTCAAAAGTACTGGATAATCAGCGTGTAGTTGAAGAGTTTAAGCCAGAGGTGCTGAGAGAAAGTATTTGCAGTAAAGAGACGATTGATATCATGAAGTCTTGTCTTGAAGGGGTTATGGTGAATGGTACTGGAAAGCGATTGGAGTCGACCTTCTTTAAAATTGCAGGAAAGACGGGTACAGCACAGATCGCAAATAGAAACGAAGGATATGGCGAAGAGGGTGAGAAGAAATACATTGCCTCGTTCGCCGGTTATTTTCCAGCTGATGATCCGATTTATTCATGTATTGTAGTCATTGCAGCGCCAACAGATGATATCTATGGAGCTTCTGTTTCGGGAACGGTATTCTCGGCAATAGCCAATAAAGTGTATGCGTCGAGTTATGAATATCATAAAGCGGTAAATGAAAAGCAAAAGATAGTCACTATGCCTCCGGTGAGAGATGGAAGTCGCTACGATATCAATACAGTGTTGAACCGCTTTTCAATCAAAAAAGATTTCAATGGTCACAGTGATTGGGTGCGCGCAAAAAGTGGAGCGAAGTCAATCAGTTTAAATGATTACGGGTATAACAAGGAACAAGTGCCTGATGTACGTGGTATGGGGCTTGAAGATGCTGTCTACTTACTGGAGCAAGTTGGTTTGACGGTCAAAGTTGAGGGCTACGGAAAAGTAGTCGGTCAGTCTATTACGCCAGGTACGAAGGCGGTAAATGGAGGAGTAGTAACTATAGAATTGAAGAGGACGTGAAGAACGTAAGAGACATATTATACGGTGCTTCGATTAAAGAAGTAGAAGGAACAACGGATTGTGCGATCAAATCAATTGTATTTGATTCGAGAAATGTAGAGGTGGACGATCTATTTGTAGCGATCAAAGGTGCTGCGGTAGACGGTCATAAGTTTATAGATAAGGCAATCGAAAGTGGAGCGAGTACAATTGTATTGGAGGAAAAACCTGCTGAAATAAAGAGAGGCATCAATTATATTGTGGTAGATGATACCCATAAAGCACTTTCTGTTTTAGCGAATAACTATTACGATCAGCCGAGTAAGGACTTGAAGTTGATTGGTATTACTGGGACGAATGGAAAGACGACTACGACAACATTGTTGTACAACCTTTTTATGGAAATGCAACGCTCTGTCGGGTTAATCTCAACAGTTGTGAATATGATCAACGAGAAGGCTATTCCAACAGATAGAACGACACCAGACCCTGTGAGCTTGAATGCGTTATTACGTCAAATGGTGGATGAAGGGTGTGAGTACTGTTTTATGGAGGTGAGTTCACATGCAATTCATCAAAAACGAATAGGAGGTTTGCATTTCTATGGAGCTGGATTTACGAATATCACCCATGAGCATCTTGATTATCACAATACGTTCAAAGAGTACTTAAATGTAAAGAAGGAGTTCTTTGATGGACTTTCAGATGGTTCTTTTGCAATCACGAATGCCGATGACAAAAACGGTGATGTGATGTTGCAGAATACCAAAGCGAAGAAGTTTAGTTATGCTTTAAAGAATGTCGCTGATTACAAAGCGAAAGTGTTGGAAAACAACTTTGCTGGATTAGTCTTATCGCTGGAAGGAACTGAATTGTTCACACGCCTGATCGGAGACTTCAATGCCTACAACATTCTATTGGTTTTTGCAATTGCAGATCAATTGGAGGACAATACGATTGAAATCTTACGTGTTCTTTCTAGTCTTCAGCCTGTAGAGGGGCGATTCGAATACTTTAAAAGTAAAACAGGTGTGATCGGAATTGTCGATTATGCGCATACTCCTGATGCTTTGGATAATGTGTTGAGCACGATCAAAAATATCCGTACAGGAAATGAAACGGTTTACACACTTGTTGGGTGTGGTGGTGATCGAGATCGAACGAAACGACCAACGATGGCAAAAATCGCTTGCGAAGGAAGTGATAAAGTGGTTTTGACTTCAGACAATCCAAGGACAGAGGATCCAGATGCAATTATTGAAGAAATGATGACTGGAGTTGGAGGTGAACATTACAAAAAAACGATGAGTATATCGAATCGAAAAGAGGCGATAAAAACTGCTTGTCAAATGGCTGAACCTGGAGATATCATATTGATTGCGGGGAAAGGACATGAAACATACCAAGAAGTCAACGGGGTAAAACACGACTTTGATGACTTAGAGATATTAAAAGAAACATTAATAAAACTCGATAAATAATGCTCTACTATTTATTTGACTATTTGAACTCATTAGACTTCCCAGGTGCGGGAGTATTTGAATACATTTCTTTCCGTTCAGGAATGGCCTTGATCTTTTCATTGATCATCTCAATACTTTTCGGAAATCGTTTAATCGGTCTGCTGCGAAAAATGCAGATGGGTGAGCAGGTGCGAGACCTTGGTCTTGAAGGACAGAAGGAAAAGGAGGGGACGCCAACGATGGGTGGTTTGATCATTTTAGGGGCAATTTTGATTCCGACATTGTTGTTTGCCAAACTTCACAATGTTTATGTGATCACGATGATCATTGCAACCATTTGGTTGGGCGTGATTGGATTCATTGATGATTACCTCAAAGTACTTAAGAAGAATAAAGATGGACTGGCTGGAAAATTCAAAGTAGTAGGTCAGATAGGTGTAGGTGTGATCGTTGGCTCGATGTTGTTCTTTCATCCTGATGTTAAAGTACACAAGAAAGTAGCGGAGAATTATGAGCTTCGAGCAGGAGAAGAATTCGTGACAGATGTTCATACGGACGATGCAAACAGTGCTACAAAATGGATCGAAACGCGAGACATGACGACGACGATTCCGTTTACAAAAAACAATGAAATTAACTACAACTGGTTCCTTGGTGAAGATTCAAGATCGTGGGGATGGTTGATCTTTATTCCTATTGTGATCTTCATTGTGATAGCCGTTTCCAACGGAGCAAATATGACCGATGGACTCGATGGACTGGCCACCGGTAGCTCCGCCATCATCGGAATTGCTTTAGCGGTATTGGCATATGTCAGTGCCCACGTAGAATTTGCCGATTACCTCAATGTCATGTATATACCCTATGCTGAAGAGTTGGTGATCTTTATCGCTGCCTTTGTGGGAGCATGTATTGGGTTCTTATGGTACAACTCTTACCCAGCGAAAGTATTCATGGGAGATACAGGGAGTTTGGCTATTGGAGGTGTGATCGCAGTATTCGCGATAGCAATTCGTAAAGAGCTTTTGATTCCAGTACTATGTGGAATCTTCCTCATTGAGAACCTTTCAGTAATCATGCAGGTGGCTTATTTCAAATACACGAAGAAAAGAACAGGAGAAGGGAAACGTGTTTTCTTGATGGCTCCTTTGCATCACCATTATCAGAAAAAAGGAATTCACGAGGCGAAGATCGTTGCTCGATTCTGGATTGTCGGAATTCTGTTGGCAGTGATCACCATAGTAACATTGAAGTTGAGATAAGTGAGCAATACGCAACAACATATTGCCATTTTGGGCGCCGGCGAAAGCGGTGTTGGAGCTGCGATCCTTGCAAAGTCGAAAGGTTTTGTGGTGCTCGTAAGTGATTTCGGTACGATCAAAAAGAAGTTCAAAAATGAATTGGTCGAAAACGAGATTGAATTCGAAGAAGGAGGTCACTCTTATGATCGTATTGTTGCGGCGGATGAGGTGATCAAGAGTCCGGGAATCCCGAATGCAAGTGATTTTATTCAGCGCTTGAGAAAAGAAGGGGTAACACCGATCAGTGATCTTGAGTTTGCCGCTCGATATTCAGATGCAAAGTTCATTTGTATAACGGGAAGTAACGGAAAAACGACAACAACACACCTTGTTCACCATGTATTGACGAAAGGTGGAGTTGTAGCGGAGATCGCAGGAAATGTTGGAGTGAGTTTTTCACGTAAGGTCATGGATTTATCTCCTGAATATTTCGTGATCGAGATGAGTAGCTTCCAGTTGGAGGATGTCTACGAATTCAAAGCAGACATTTCGATTTTGTTGAATATCACACCGGACCATTTGGATCGCTATGAAAATTCAATGGAGCTGTACGGTAAGGCAAAAATGAGAGTCACGCAGAATCAGACGGCGCAAGATGCTTTCATTTTCAACGCGGATGATCCACAAATAAGAATGCAATTGGATGCGATCAGCAAGCTGGATGTTCAGCAATATGGCTTTTCGCTAACAAAAAATGAGGAGGCTGCGGCTTACCTCGATGAAGAATCAGAAACAATAACAATCAAAAATAAATTAACTATGTCGATTCATGATTTGGCCTTAAAGGGCAAGCACAATGTGCAAAATTCTCTGGCAGCAGGTTTAGCAGGGAAGCTGGTTGACTTGCGGAAAGAAAGTATCCGTGAGAGTCTATCAGATTTTACGAACGTAGAGCACCGTCTTGAGTTTGTAGCAAAAGTAAATGGAATTGAATTTATCAACGATTCAAAAGCAACGAACATCAATGCTACCTGGTTTGCTTTGGAAAGCATGACGGCGCCTACAGTGTGGGTTGTTGGAGGAGTAGATAAAGGAAATGATTATGACGAGCTGATCGAACTTGTAAGAGAGAAAGTGAAAGCAATCGTTTGTCTTGGAAAGGATAATCAAAAGATCATTGACGCATTTACAGGTGTGGTTGATAGCATTGTTGAAACTGAATCTCCAATGGATGCTGTTGGATATGCTTACCAGTTAGCAGTAAAGGATGAAACGGTGCTGTTATCGCCAGCTTGTGCAAGTTTCGATTTATTCGAAAACTACGAGGATAGAGGTCAGCAATTTAAGAACGCAGTAAGAAGACTGTAATCCGAATAACATGGAAAAGAATAAATCAATAGAAGAGTTGATCCGTTCTGCGCGCTCGGAAACTACGGAAGAATTCAAGTCTCGTTTTAAACAGAAATGGTACGAAGGATTGCCTGCGTTTCGCTGGTCTGAGTTGCAATTGACGCAAGATCTAAAAGCTACGATCTACACAGAGAATCCTACTGTTTGGCTGATGCATTTACCAGCTGACGAAGTTTTTGATGACAAAGTATGGGATGTGAAAGATGTGAGTAAGATTCTTTCATTTGACTTCCTCGAAATAGGTCGCGATGATTTGAATGATGAAGATATATTCAGCCTTTGGCTCGAGCAAAACATTTCGAACGGTGTCGGAATGTTGAACTTTCCTAAGGATGACTGTGTAATCGTTTATACTGGAGGAACTAGTCCGTATTCGAAGGAATGGCTCGCTCATTTCGAAAATAAACTAACGAAATAATAAGTGCAACGTTACCTCAAATATCTTAAAGGAGACCCAGTGATCTGGATCATCGCGTTGCTGTTTTTCGCGATATCTTTGGTTTCTGTATACAGTTTTGTACCTATTTTGGTTAAGACCGAAGGTGGTTCTCCATTTAAATATTTGTTCAAGCACTTTGTATATATTGTTCTTGGATTTATTGCTATGTACTGGGTGCATCGACAGGACCCAAAGTATTTTGCGAAGCTTTCTAAGTTTATATTTTATGTCGCCGTATTGTTATTGATCTTCACCTTTTTCTTTGGTGTTCGTGTGAATGATGCTTCTCGTTGGGTGAGAGTTCCTATTGTAGGACTGACCTTTCAGAGTTCTGATTTCGCTAAGCTGGCATTGATAATTTTTGTATCCAAGCGTCTGGTGAGTAAAGAAAAGTATTTTGATTCCTGGAAGAAGGGGTTCTGGCCCGTCGTCCTTCCAATCATTATTATTTGTGCATTGATCGCAAAAGATAACTTCTCTACAGCAGCTATTGTTTTTATGATATCGCTATTGTTATTGTTTATAGGGAGAGTTCCTTTTGCAAAGATCTTCACATTCGTAGGTAGTGGAATAGCTTTACTTGGACTTACCGTCTTATTGCACCTGGCAGCGCCTTCATTGAATCTGCTTCCGCGATTCGACACGTGGACGAGTCGATTCTTTAAGGCTTATGGTGATGATGTGGCGACGGTTGAAAATATGCAATCAATCAATGCAAAATTGGCCATTCATAATGGTGGGTATACAGGAGTTGGTGTTGGCGATGGAGATTTGAAGCATTATACCCCTGAAGCGTATGCCGATTTCTTTTATTCTTCATTTGTGGAAGAGTTTGGTTTGGTGATGGCCGTAATATTGATCTTCTTGTATCTAGTTCTGTTTTATCGCATCCTGCGAATAGGTCTCAATGCTGAGAAGCTCTTCGAGACTTATGTAGCCGTTGGGATAGGGCTTATGCTTTTGTCTCAAGCGGTGATCAATATGTTAGTCTGTACGGGGCTAATGCCAGTAACAGGACAAAACATGCCTTTCCTCGCGATGGGTGGATCGGCAATGATAATGAGTTGTGTCTCTCTAGGAGTTGTGTTAGCCATTGCGAATAAAAATGAATCGGATACTCCGGCGAATGAAGTTTCAAACGAGAATAAAGAAGCATGAAATTAGAACGAGTGATCATATCAGGTGGTGGAACAGGTGGACATATTTTTCCAGCTATAGCCATTGCGAATCGTATTAAGAAAGAATATCCAGATGCGAAAATCCTCTTTATTGGAGCGGAAGGAAAAATGGAGATGGAAAAAGTTCCAGAGGCGGGGTATGAGATCGAAGGTCTGTGGATTAGTGGTTTTCAAAGGAGGTTGACCTTAAAGAATCTAGCATTGCCGTTCAAAATCCTTGCGTCATTATGGAAAGCAAGAGGGATCGTAAAGAAGTTTAAGCCGCAAGTGGCTATTGGAGTTGGTGGCTATGCAAGTGGTCCGACATTGAAAGTTGCTTCGATGATGAATGTTCCTACCATCTTGCAAGAGCAGAATTCATTTCCTGGAAAAACGAATAAGTTGCTTGCGCAAAAAGCGACAAAGATCTGTGTGGCCTATGAAAAATTAGACCGTTTCTTTCCCAAAGATAAAATTGAAATGACTGGGAATCCTGTGCGTGATAAAGTTGTTCAGATAGATGGGTTGAAATCAAAAGGACTGACGCATTTTGGTTTGGAAGAAGGAAAGAAGACCTTGCTTGTGGTGGGAGGAAGTTTGGGAGCGAAGACCTTAAATGACAGCTTGAAAAAAGACATTAAGCAACTGCAGGAAAACAATATTCAAGTGATCTGGCAATGTGGTAAGTATCAATCTGAAGAATTGATGAAATGGTCTAAAGAGCAAGATATGTCAGGTGTTTCATTAAATATATTTATTAAAGAAATGGAATTGGCCTATGCTGCTGCAGATGCGATTGTTTCCAGAGCAGGAGCAATAGCTTTGTCTGAATTGGCTATCATAGGAAAACCAATCATTCTAGTTCCTTCTCCAAATGTTGCTGAAGATCATCAAACGAAAAATGCGATGGCATTAGTGGATCAGAATGCTGCGATCTTTGTGAAAGATGTGGAGGCTAGAGAAAAGCTAGTTCCTCAGGTTTTGGAGCTAATGCAGGATGAAAACCGCCAGAATGAAATGAGTAAAAACCTGCGATCAAAAGCGATTGATAATGCTGATGAGCGTATCGTTGATGTGATCAAAAGAATAGTAAATTGAATCTAGATAACTTTAAAAATATCTACTTTATTGGTATCGGAGGAATCGGTATGTCTGCGCTAGCTCGCTATTTTAACAGTACAGGTAAACACGTGATGGGTTACGATCGTGTCATGTCTCCACTTTGCAAGCAGTTACAGCAAGAGGGAATGGAAGTTCATACGGATGACCGCGGAGAAGATGTGGCAAAAGAAGGTTTGACTCCAGAAAACACCTTGGTAATTTCTACTCCAGCAGTGCCTGAAACACACGGTGAAAAGTCCTATTTCAAAGCACAAAAATTCAAATTATTAAAGCGTTCTGAAATCCTTGGTTTATTGACTGCCGAGATGAAAGGACTTACAGTTGCTGGGACCCACGGAAAGACAACAACTTCTACTATGTTGGCGCATGTGTTGAAAGGTGCGAACAAAAAATCTAGTGCATTTCTAGGAGGGATAAGCTCTAATTACAATACGAATCTGCTGATTGAAGAGAATAGTGACTGGGTCGTAATCGAAGCGGATGAGTTTGATCGAAGCTTTTTGCATTTGCATCCTTTTGCCTCCATCATTACTTCAACAGATGCGGATCATTTAGATATATATAAAGATAAGCAAGATCTTGTAGATGCCTTTCAGTCGTTTGCAGAACTGGTGGCAAAAGATGGTTTTGTGGTTAAACATGTGGATGCAGATGTTGCCCCTAAAGTAAAAGTTATTTCTTACGGAATTAATGGTGATTCAGATTATCAGGCCTCTAATTTGAGAATTGAGAAAGGCTATTTTGTCATGGATGTAATTGCGCCAGATGCGAAATGGACCAATGTTGTTTTAGGTCTTCCAGGTATTCATAATGCAGAAAATGCATTGAGTGTACTTGCTTTGCTCGATCAATTAAATGTCGAAGAGGACGCTATTCGCGAAGGATTAAAAACGTTTAAAGGAGTAAAACGGCGTTTCGAGTATCATGTGCGAAAAGAAGGCTTAGTTTATATTGATGACTATGCGCATCATCCTACAGCTATCGATCAATTATTGAAGTCTGTCCGCATGATGTATCCGAATAAAAAGATAACTGCCGTATTTCAGCCGCATTTATATTCGAGGACCAATGATTTTATGGATGGTTTTGCGAGCGCTTTGAGTAGAGCTGATGAAACGATATTAATGCCAATTTATCCAGCGAGAGAGCTGCCGATGGAAGGGGTTACTTCAAATGCATTAGCGAATAAAATGACAAATGAAGTAACGGTTATTGAAACTGAGCAAGAAGTTCTCGATTACCTTGATCAGAAAGAGCTTGAGGTTGTACTTACTATTGGTGCAGGAGATATAGATCAAATTGTTGAACCTTTAAAAGCAGCCCTGTCATGAAGAAGTGGTTAAAAATTATTGGGCTTGCGCTTTTATTCATCGGTTCTATTGTTGTTTTGACGGCTGCGCATCAGCGTGAAGATGGAATTGTTTTGGCTGACCCTGAAATAGAGATCAATGTACAGGATGGTATAGCTTTGCTTACTGAGACTGAGCTTCAAGATGAGTTGAAAATGCATCAGTTTTATAGATCTGGTATGCTAAAGTCCGATTTAAATGTTGAGGGCATAGAGGATTTTCTAATCAATATGAATGAGATTTCCGAAGCAGATGTTTATATCGATATTGGAGGCAGTTGGCATGTCGATGTGAAGACGAGAAGACCTATTGCTCGAATAATTATGAACAATCGACCGGATTTTTACATCGACAAAGGCAATGAAATTATGAATGTTTCTGTCTATTCTAAGCCTAAAATCCTAGGGTTTACGGGGTTGGAACTACTTTTCGATCAAGCAGTTAATCTAGATTCTGTAATTAACAATGATTCATTGAAAACTAAATATAAACTCGATCAAATCTATCGTATTTCAAGTTATGTTTGTAATAGTGCATTCTATAATGCACAAATTGTGCAGGTTCACTTTACGAAAGAAGATGGATTTGTACTTATCCCGCGTGTTGGGAATCAAACCATCATTTTTGGAGCAGCGCTTTCAGATGATGCGGTAGAAGAGAAGTTTAAAAAGTTAACCACCTTCTACGACGAAGTGATTCCATTCGAAGGCTGGGAGAAGTACAGGGAGATTAACTTGAAGTTTAACGACCAGATTGTTGCAAAGAAAAAATAGAGTAAAATGTCAGAGATTGTAGTAGGACTTGATATTGGGACAACGAAGATAGCCTGTTTCGTTGGTCGTAAAAATGAGCATGGAAAGATTGAGATTCTTTCTATGGGGAAAACTGAATCGTTGGGGGTGACTCGCGGAGTAGTTTCTAATATTGAGAAAACGGTGCAGTCGATTAAAACGGCAGTAGCAGAAGCACAAGACCGTGTTGAAGGTGATCTTACCATCGGATTGGTGAATGTAGGGATTGCTGGTCAACACATTAAAAGTTTACAGCACCGTGGAATGTATACACGTAGTGCAACACAAGAAGAAATTTCTCAAGCAGATATCGATGCTTTGATTGATGATATGTATAAACTGGTGATGGAACCAGGTGAAGAAATTATCCATGTTTTACCTCAGGAATATATTGTTGATGGTGAGCAAGGAATCAAGGATCCAATTGGTATGTCAGGGGTAAGAATGGAGGCTAATTTCCATATCATTACTGGACGCATCAATGCTGCTAAGAACATTCAGAAATGTGTAAATAAAGCGAATCTAGAAGTGTCGGAAACCATTCTTGAGCCATTAGCAAGTTCTGCTGCTGTACTTTCAGAAGAAGAAAAGGAAGCTGGAATTGTATTGGTGGATATCGGAGGTGGTACTACAGATCTTGCAATTTTCCATGAAGGAATTATTCGTCATACGGCTGTCATTCCATTCGGGGGTAACGTGATCACTGAAGACATTAAAGAAGGCTGCACGATTTTGAAACGTCAGGCTGAGCAGTTAAAAACGAAGTTTGGTAGTGCATTAGCTAGTGAAAGTCAAGAGAATGAGATCGTTTGTATTCCAGGACTTCGCGGAAGAGAGCCGAAAGAGATTTCGATTAGAAACCTTTCAAGCATCATCCAAGCGAGAATGGAGGAGATCATTGAGCACGTTTATTATGAAATAAAGAACTCAGGATACGAAAAGAAATTGATTGGTGGAATAGTGGTCACTGGAGGCGGCTCACAATTGAAAAACATTACTCAACTTTTTGAATATATAACAGCAATGGATACGCGATTGGGCTATCCAAATGAGCATCTTGGACAGTCTGCAACGGAAGAAGCATTGACAAGTCCAATGTATGCAACGGGAGTAGGACTAGTATTGAAAGGATTTGAGTCGAACGAGCGTAATCGTCGATCTCTTGCCGCAGTGAAGTCTCACTCAAAGCGTACTAAAGGTGGATTCTTTGACAAGCTTCTTGAAAAAGGTAAGAGCTGGTTTGAAGAAGATGCAGAATAATAATTGAATAACCGTTAAACAACAATAGATATGGATTTTGATATGCCTAAAGACCAGTCTTCGATCATCAAAGTAATTGGTGTCGGAGGTGGAGGAAGCAACGCCGTGAACCACATGTATGATCAAGGGATCAAAGGTGTTGATTTTATCATTTGTAACACAGATAGACAAGCATTGGATATCTCTCCTGTACCATTCAAAATGCAACTTGGACCTTCATTGACTGAAGGTAGAGGTGCTGGTTCGATTCCTGAGATCGGAATGAATGCTGCGATTGAGAATATCGACGATATAAAAGAAACATTAGAGAAGAATGCAAAGATGGTATTTGTAACTGCCGGAATGGGTGGTGGAACAGGTACAGGTGCAGCGCCGGTTATTGCGAAAGTAGCACGTGATCTTGGTATTCTAACTGTAGGTATTGTAACGGTTCCTTTCAGTTTTGAAGGGAAAAAACGAAGACTACAAGCCGAAGAAGGTCTTGAAAATATGCGTGAAAGTGTTGATACTTTGCTTGTGATCAACAATGAGCGTTTGCGTGAGATTTCTGGAAACTTGACATTAGGAAATGCATTCGCTCAGGCGGATGATGTATTAGCGACTGCGGCAAAAGGAATTGCAGAAGTGATTTCTGTTACCGGTGCGATCAACGTTGATTTCAATGATGTGAATACGGTAATGAAAGATAGCGGTGTAGCGATTATGGGTTCTGCTCAAGCTGAAGGAGAGAGTCGCGCAATCAAAGCAGTGCAAGAGGCATTGACATCACCTTTATTGAATGATAACGATATCGCAGGTGCGAAATACGTATTGTTGAATATCACTTACGGAGATAAAGAAGTGTTGATGGATGAGATCTCTGACATCACAGATTACATTCAGGATGAAGCTGGGTCAACTGCAGATGTAATCTGGGGGCACGGTTATGATGAAACACTTGGTGATTCATTAAGTGTAACGTTAATTGCAACCGGGTTTAAGCAATCGCCTGTGACAGGTTTTGAAAAGGCTCCTGAACGAAATGTTCAAGTCTTGGAAGACGAAACGAAGAAAGAGATTGTAGAACCACTTTCAAAAGCAACGGCTGAAAATACTTACGAAGAGTCGACTGAGGAAGAGCCTTATATCAAGTCTGAAACAGAAGAAGATATTTCAAGTGAAGATTCGGCTTCAACAATGAATTGGGAAGTAAGAACAGCAAACGAAGAAGTGACGAATGAGTCAACTTCAACGGATACTGAAGGTCGTTCTTCTGAAACAGAAACTGAGGAGAAAGAAGTGAAGCGTTATTTCCTTGATGAGGATTTTACGGATTCAGAATCAGGTGCTGTAGAGAATAGAGCTCAATCCACTGAGCTTACACAAGAAGAGCAGCAAAGAAGAGCACAAGAAAGAATGAATCGAATTCATCAATATACTTCTCACTTGAATAGTGCTGAAGGATTGAATGAGTTGGAAAGTGAGCCAGCATTCAAGCGTCGCAAGATTAACTTGGAGGATGAGCCACACTCTTCAGAAGATAATATCTCAAGATACGAAGTATCTGATGATAAGAAAGGTGATAACAACACTACATTGAGAGATACAAACTCTTTTCTGCATGATAATGTAGATTAGTAATATGATTTAGATAATGAAAGGCGCTGTGAGAACAGCGCCTTTTTTATTGATGGCTACCAAATTCTGTAATCCATTTCTTTGTTGTGAATTCTGGAGGTTGGAACTTGTAATCCTTTAGATAATCGTTTAACCTCTTGGATAAGGAAGCTCTGTAATTCTGAAACTGTAATCATTTCGTCTTTGTTGAGATCTGCTTTATTGTTCTGAAGAGCATCGATTAGACTGTAAGTAAAGAGTCCGTTTTCATATTTCGGACTCTCAAAAGCGAGCTCTGTTCCTCCCGAACTTGAGATGACCGTAGCGCCTGTACCTCTTCGCAGATCTAGAAAAACTTGTTTCATCAGAAAGTTGATGTTTTCAAAACCTAGAGGGTCCTCACGATAAGCAACATCAGTTCCAGCTCCTCTGAACTTACCTTTTCCAGGGAATTCTTCGTCTGTGATCTTTCGTCTACTCTCAATCTCATCTTTATCGAGTTCTCCAGAGTGACAAGTGTCGAGTATTAGAAGCTTCTTTAGTGCTTTGATTCCATCCACTAATTCCTCTATCTTTTTATAAGGAATTCCACGCTCTGATGGGTTGCTAAAGTTCATGTCATAACTGGCAAAATAATAATCGAAATTTTCATCTAAAACACCGTGTCCTGCAACAAAGATCAAAACAAAATCATCAACATCTGCTTGATCCAGAAAAGCCTTTATTTCATCAAGACATTCTAGGACAACGTCTTCATTGGTGATTGATTTCGTATGTACCGTATTGAAGTATTCACTTCCGTTAAATAGGTTTTCCATATCAACGGCATCCTTTTTCGCATAGGCTAGGTTGTAGTTCTCGTCTTTGTAATTACTCACACCTATTGATATGATATACGCGTCTGGTTTTTCCTTTCCTTCTGTACAAACCACGTTGACGACCTCTTTGTAGCTTTCTGCTCCTGACTGATTAAGAACACTTACTTCAATTTTATTTTCACCGTAGCTTAAATTCAGGGGTACTGATCTAGTAAGGTCAGAAGTATTAAGTGATCGAATACTCTTTCCTGTTGAGCCAAGTACTGCGACGTCATTGATCCAGACTTTGTAGCTTTCTAATTTGTGCTGGGAGTCTTTCATACGTAGTTTTAGCTCAAGTTTTTTTGAGTTCGTTTCAAGAGGGATGCCTGCTTTATTCAATAGTTCAAGTTCTGGCAAATGAAAATCTCCAGATAATGCTTCCTCAGTAAAGTTGAGTTTTTTTAAACGCTTTTTATAGGCGCGATTGTAAGCCTTAATAAGTGCTTCATTAGAGTAGCCCAACTTCTCTAATACAAGATCTGGACGATTGTACTTTAAGTCAAATTGGTCTGGGTAAAAGAATTGACCCTCATACCTGAATCCAATTTCATCAAATGCTCCTTTGGAAACCAGGTAATAGTTATCCGATGTTACGATCATAACTTCATTATTTTCAAATGGAATTACTGAGGCAATCAATACTTCTTGAGTATAGTCCCAGATCTTTATGGTGCCATCGTCACTAGAAGTGATGAACATTTCTTTTGATGGATGAAAACTGATATCAGTAATCCGCTCTGTATGGCCTTCGAATTGATTGACCACAGTTAAGGAGTCTTTGTCAAAGAAGATCAATTGGTGATCTAGCGAGCTAATAGCTATTTTGTTATTGACCATGAATAGTGAGTTCGCTTCTAAATCGGAAATCTTAGTGTATGTTTTGTTATCAATGTCATAGGTGTATTGACCTTTGCCAACCGAGCTAATCCAAATAGAGTTGCTATCTAAAACTGCAAAATGATTGATGATAAAGGGAAGTGAGTCTTTTCTGAAAAAATATTCTTTTCCTTCGGATCTCCAAAAATAAAGTGTTCCCGAATTCTCCAATAAACTAACAAACTCATCCTCCTTCAAGAACTGTGCATCTAGCCAATTACGTTGGTCCTTATATGCGTATATATGCTTTGTTTTATCTCCATCAACTTCTGCTAATGTTATGTTTGGTAGATCCGTCACTCCTGTGAAAAGCACTTTACTTCCATTTTTCGAGATATCGCTTCTTTTAACTTCCCCTATTGGCTCCTGATATAAGTTAAAGATATTCTGAAGCAGGAATCCTTTTGGTCTAGTGAGTTCATGGTCTCTAAATTTTATCGTTTTTAATGCTTCAGGATGCTCAAGGTCTTGTTTTATTTCTAATGCATTATCGGAGGTGCAGATGAAAAACGAGGGCTTACCTTTGTAGTTTGACTTTGTGATTTTGTTTATAGAATGTGGTTCGCTTTTTACAGTAGGTGTGGGAAAAACTGCATTGAAATTAATTGAATATAAATTACCCAACTCGTCACCAATATGGACTTGACTTCCATCATGACTGTAGGTAGCAGTATTCTTTCTAAAGATATTAGAAAACAATCTAAACTTCATAGAGAGGGTTTCGGTTTCCCAAATAATAATACTTCTATCTTTTCCTGCCGTTGCGAAGAATTTACCGTCTGATGAAAAGCAAATATCAGTTGCGGATGAATTATGGCCTTGCAAGATCTTGATTTTTTTACCTGATTGATATTCGTTGCAGTAGATAGCATTATTCTCTGCTACTCCTATGATGAGATTATTTTCAATTGAAACATCAAAAGCTAGAAATGAGGCGTTTGTATAGCTCACAGACATCCAGTACTTCGGAAGCCATTTTCCTTTATCTTCTTTCCGAATAGCTCCTTTTTTAATAAAGGTCTCATGAACTCCATTTGGATCAGCAAACATGTTATTCTTTCGAAATAAAGTATCCCCATCAAATGCTCTGCTGGTTAGTTTGTCATTGCTTAGATCGAATAAATATGTTTTCTCTTCACTTTGAACTTTGACAAATTGATCTTTATCAATGAACTTCAGACCACGAACAGCAACTGCTTCAGAAATCTTGAATCGGGTTAATATCTTTTTCAATTTGAGGTCCCAAATGATTCCTTCGTTGTTTGTACCTAGACTGATCAGGTACTCACCACTAGTTGAAAACTCGATATGTGCAATTCCTGAAGAATGCCCCTTCTGGGTAGCTAACTCCACTCCCTGTCCTTTTGAGCCAAAAGAAACAAGTACTACAAACCATATGACCTGCAATATTCTATTCATGGTAGATACTTCTCTTTTTCTTGAAATCACTTAATCCAAAAATGGTATAACTCAGCGACATCTCCATTTGACCAATCTGTGCAGCAATCTTTTCGCTGCTTTTTCTTGTCCTCGAGATGAAACGAAATGTAAGCTGAAAATCACCGATATTCTTTCCTATTCCTAGAAAGTTTTGCCAATACGTAGTGTTGTTATATAAAATGGTTTTGAAATGTCCATCTCCATGATCAATACCTCCATTGTATATTGGAGCATTAGAATATAGATAGCCGCTGCCAGGATGCTGAAAGTCATAATATTTTGCAGCGGTGAAAATAGCACCTAATGTTACGAACATGCTGTTTTTCTTTTTGAATAATCGAAAGGAGTAGAGTATTGGTAGTCGAAACGCTCTCATGCCAACAACTCTCTCGGAATAAGACTGTAGTTGGAACTGAAAAACAGAACGTTGCATGAAATATTGAGGCTCAATACTTAAAGTAGACTTCTTAAATGTGTAGCTCGCTGTTCCTCCTAATGAAAATGAATTGAACACATGTGACCGACTAATTATTCCTTCTCCTTCACTGGGCTCCTGATAAGTAAAGCTAGCATTTTCAGGCGTATAAATTGAATCAGAAAAACGCGTGTTCTGTATGATTTGCGTTGAGCCTGACACCCCAAATTTAATGTCTTGATTTTGAGAATATCCAAAGACTAGACAGAATAGGAACAATATGTTTAATAGAATCTTCATCATTTTTTATAGAAGTAATAACGGAGACCGAACATATAACCTAGCATGATTGGTGTTTTGTTTAATAGGTTGTTCGAAAGTGCATAAGTTCCAGAAAAATGAAGATAGAGCGGTAATCTTCCTGGACGGAATCGCAAAAAGTCAACCAGAAAGCTTACATTCAATTTGTTTTGATTGAATTCTTCAAGTTGACGTTTATAATGATATCCCAAACCAACTTCAGAAAGGAAGTAAAAACTCATTAAACGCCCCTTAGCTGCCAAGAAAGAACTGTTGAATGTCCCCATCAAGTAGTGTTCTTGTGGATTCACATAAGTAAAATGAACACCTAGGGAATTCATCTCTGTTCTGTCAATATCTCTCAATGCGAGTAATAACTTTCTTTCCTTTAAAATAAGATAGTTGTATCCCAGGTGAACGGATTGATTTATAGTCAAGTTTTGATCGGGAGTGGTTTGAACATTCATAAAACCTAAAGAGAAGGAGTGCTTCCCTTTAAGGTGTGGAGTGATGTAAGATTGGTCATAGACTTCCTCATCAAAAGAAATAGCTTTACCTTTTCGCTCTTGCGCAAAAGTATTCCAGCATATTAAAACCGAGAATATGATCAGTTGAACCCTCATTTCACTATCAAATATATAAAAACCGATTGAGTAGAGATTTCGAAGTGATTCATAGATGAAACATCATGATTCACAATTGAAAATGAGTAGACTGCGTTCTTAACACAAGACTATGAAGAAAAACTCAGGTTAGCATTAATCAAAACGTATAATAACAGTTAATTTTGAATCGGGTATAGAACATGGCGAAATGCATTGGTATCATGATCTTGCCGGAGAACAGTAATAAAAAATTCGAAGAAAAATGAGTTTAACAGACCAAATAAACAGCGATATCAAAGAGGCTATGAAGGCCCGTGAGAAAGAAAAACTTTCTGCATTAAGAGATATTAAATCTAAGTTGCTAAATGAGGCGACTTCTGGAAATGGAGATATAGATGAGGCAAAAGAAAACAAGATCATCATGAAGCTTCATAAGCAAAGAATGGATACGTATAATGTATACATCGAGCAAGGTAGAGAAGATTTAGCTGCGGATGAAAAGTTTGAAGCTGAGATCATAGAGAAATATATGCCTAAAATGATGGATGAATCAGAGGTTCGCTCTGAAGTCAAAACAGCAATAGAAACTTTAGGAGCTAGTGGTCCTCAAGATATGGGTAAGGTAATGGGAATGTTGTCAAAAAAATTGGCTGGTAAAGCGGATGGAAAATTGATCTCAACGATCGTCAAAGAAGAATTGAATAAATAGTAAGAAAATTAACTTTGTTTTTAAATTGACTTCTTCAAAGTTGGAGAGGTCATTTCTTTTATTGGAATGGTTGAAACAAGTATACATAGATTCTCTATTTTTGCGCTTGCTGTTTTTGTAAGTTCAATGCTGAATGCTCAATTGTTGAATAATCAATTGGGTGAGGCTTTTACTGATCGTCCATTTTTCAATGAAGATCTCGTTGAAAAGAATGGGATTAAATCGATATACGGGAATTTCTCTCACTATAAGCTCGGTGACGCTTTACGTGAAACGGAGCTGTATCGTGCGTACCATTTTGATCAAAAAGGACGCTTAATCAAACAATATGAGTCTCGAAATTCTGCGAAGGGAATCGATACGTTGGTCAGTATTTACGAATATGATGATAAAGGTAATCTGACTGCTCTTCGCCAGAGAGACGAATATGGATTCTATGCCTATATCTATCAATATGATTCGGCTGGTCGGGTTATAAGAGAGGAATATCGAAGAAATCTAACAAGGTCACGACAAAGCGCAACCAATTTTAAGCTGGGAAAAGAATTTGTAGTGACTTACGAAACGGCGTCTTATCAAAATTTTGACGGACAGGAAAAAAAGACGGTTTACAATAGTTATGGTGTTCCTTATAAGGATATAATGACGTATTATAACGAGCAAGGACAAGTCGTCTCAAAAGAGGAGCGCTTGAGAAGAACTTCTAAAGGAACAATTACTACTTACTCATATAATGATAAGGGGCTTTTGGATAGCTTAAAAACAGTTTCTGATATTTCTGTTCGACAAGAAAGACTTTACGTTTATGAATATAACGAGTTCAACAACCTCTTCAAAAAGAACTACTATAAAAATGGAGTACATACTACACAGCATAGAGTTTTGTACAATGATAAGACGATGACTTTGGAGAGTATATTGATTCAGAATGTGGCAACAGCGTTTATTCGCATTTTGAGTTTAGAGGAATATATTTTCTTTGATGAATAGAATGTAAATATTCTGCTGAACAGTATTTTATTTCCATGTTATTTCATTCTATATTTGTTTCTGAATCAGAAAACTATGAAAGATACTATTCTTTTGATACATACTATTTCAGGCATTGCTGTCTTTTGTCTAGGAATCATACAGGCTATTCTGCCAAAACGAGGTACGCTACATCGTTTTTTGGGAAGACTTTATGTTTTATTGTGGTTTCCATTAATTATTTCGGGTACTCTTATAGGTTCATGGATCATTGCTGCGCTTGGGGGGCTCGGTTTATATTGTGCTATAACAGGTTGGCGACAAGCCGCTAGAAAGAAGAATGCGATTTCATGGTTAGACAAATTGATTTCTTTTTTAGGGCTTATGATGGTAATCGCATTGTTCGGTGGAGCAGTATATTTGATGATTATTGCGGTATATGATTTTGCCGTAATTACAAGTGTCTTCTCGCTGATATTCGGAGCTACAGTGATCACAGATGTT
>CBFHJL010000016.1:0-39551 GCA_965656195.1 Brumimicrobium sp.
CTTACTTTTAAGCAAAGAATAACTAACAGTAACAGCTTATAGACGGCACTGACGCGACCGCCTATAAGCATAACGTTGTGCGTAATTCGATATTCTCACTGAGGCTTATGCTTATATGTGATTTTTAAATGTAGCGGAATATAAATTATTCGATGATAAAAAATACAATCATAGTTACGATACTCCTTTTTGCCAGCTTATTCGCTTTTGGTCAAGATACATTAAAAACTCCGCAATTTGATGATAATGAAATAGTAAAGTGCAAATTGTTAAATATCGTTTATGACACTACTCACCTAGACATCTCAGAAATCGTTGATATAAGGATGTTAAATGAAGCTTTTGGAGAAAGAGACACATACAATATTAAGTTCTACGTGTGGTCAGAACTCAATTATGAAGAGGGAGAATTCAGTATTGCAATAAAAAACATCCTTCTGAAGGGAACCTCATTTATAGATCTGAATATTAAAGAACAATTTGTTAAACAACTGGAAGAATATATAAAATCCTTAAATAACGAAATAGATCAAAACAAGGTCAATGACTGTAAAGAATTTATATATCATAGCACAGTGAGATTATGTAGATAAAAAATACGCACAACACCACCTACAAAACACTGCTAAGATTGCGCTTCGAATGATAAATCATCCTCAGCTCAATCATTCTCCTTAAATATTATCGTTAACTTTAAGGATCAGCAGCGGTTTCGTAGCTGAGAAACGTTATGGCTAATAAAGGAGGACGTAGGTACAACTAATCTGTAAAATTATTATATATTTGATAGTATCAAATGATAGTATCAAATATGAATCCTCCTTATGAAATCACATCTGAAGTTTTAGAATTAATAACTTCCATCTCGGAAAAAATAGGTCAGATAAATGCAAAGTATTTAGATAAACCTTCTCCTAAACTGAGAAAGGAAAATAGAATCAAAACTATTCATTCGTCCTTAAGCATAGAAGGGAATACGCTATCAGAAGATCAGATTACCTCATTAATTGAAAACAAACGTATTATTGGACCTGAAAAAGATGTAAATGAGGTACTAAACGCAATAAAAGTTTATAATAATTTAAACACATTCAATGCGGTTTCATCGAAATCGTTTTTGAATGCTCACGCAGACCTTATGAGCGGATTAATTCCTGACAACGGTAAATACCGGAAAAAAGGTGTTGGTATTATGGCAGGGGATAAAATAGCTCATATGGCGCCTCCCGCTGAAAATGTGCCTAACTTGATGAAGGATTTATTCAGGTACCTCAAAACTTCTAACGAGATTACGCTAATCAAGAGCTGTGTTTTTCATTACGAAATGGAGTTTATTCATCCGTACAGTGATGGTAACGGAAGAATGGGAAGGTTGTGGCAGACACTAATTCTAATGAAAGAGTACCCGTTATTTGAGTTTATACCGTTTGAAAATATCATTCATAAAACTCAAGCTGATTATTACAAAGCACTTTCTAAAAGCGATAAGACTGGTAAATCAACACCTTTTATAGAATATATGCTCAATGTGATCAACGATTCTTTATACAACATGCTTGATTTTAAAAGTCGTATTATGAGTTCAGAAAGTCGATTAACCTATTTTTCTGAAATTTGCGACGATGAATTTAATCGTAAAGATTATATGAAGGTATTTAAAGACATTTCATCTGCCACTGCTAGTCGTGATTTGAAACGGGGAGTTGAACTCGGTATATTCGAAAAAGAGGGAGATAAAACGAAGACGATGTACAGATTAAAGAAATAGCCATAACAACAAATAAACAAAATAGCGCCGATAGGATTCAAGGTTTGCGCTACTTTGCTTATTTTAGAACGTTGGCGGTAATTACATAAGACCACACTTCTCAAGAATATGAAACGTTTTACTTTTGTAATTATAATTTTTATTCTTGCCTCTTGCAACTCGACAAGGCAGGCAGCTTATGAAAATATTAAAAGTGGACAAGATTTAGACAAAGTTAATTTGATATCGTTTGATAGTTTCTTTAATCAATGGGTCTTTAACAGAAAAGTTCAAAAAATAGATCTTAACATACGAGAAATATATAAAGACAATCAATTCATATACTTTGCTAAACCAATACAAGTGATACCAAAAGAGAAGTGGACTTTTTTCAAAGTTTATTCAGACACTCTTACGGAGCGCTTCCCAAATTACAAAGACTTTTATGGTAGCGAGCTAAGGGAATATTTATGGACTAAGGTGGTTCCAAAGGAAGACTTTGATCTATATAGAAACAATAGAACAGCCCGAGATGGTAAAATGTTTCCAAATTGTCCAAACCGAAAGAATAAGCCAAATAGTAAATATTCACTGTTGGATCATAGAGTAATTTTGACTGTAACATGGGAGGTAGATTGTGAAGATTTGGAGCATCTAAAAAATAAAATATTTAAAGCAAGTTATAATTTATTAACCGGACAATACAGCGGTGAACAGATTGACAGCAAATAAATATTGAAGCACAACTACCGCCAACACTACCTATACTCCACTGCATCGATTGCACTTCGAATGATAAATCATCCTCAGCTCAATCACTCCCCTTTTCAAATTATTGCTTAATTTTAAGGAAAGCAGCGATTTTTTAGCTGAGAACCGTTATACACCATGACGCACACACTATGGTTGATTTGGAAAAACGAAATAGATTAGCCGAACTGTTACGACATTTATCAACTGGACAAATCTCGAACGATGAGTTCGAAGATAAGTTGACAGATGAGATAACAAATGGATATTTACCAGAGAACTTTTATCGCGCAAAAGGTATAAATGAAATGGATCCTGTTTTAAGGCCGGTTATTGAAACCGCATGGGGTTTATACGATGATACTCGGAATCATGGTCTCAATGGTTCAGATGAGCTGTCAGATTATGCTAAAAAAGAGATTGCGAGATACATTTTGTTTCTAAAATCAAACCAAGAATATACTTGGGACTACATTGATCTGATGAATCCAATTATGCGTTTCTCATTCAAGGACATGTTGAAAAGCATCGCAACATTCGGAAAGCATTATAGTAGTTTGAAGTTGTCAAGAGATGAAGAGTTTGCGAGAATAAAAGAAACCGGTGATTTTGAATTTTGGCCATTTAAGACCAAAGAAGACTTCGAAAACGAATTAAATAATCAACCATATCTGACAGGGAGAATTTAAAAGGTGTATAACATCACCTAAAAAACACTGCAACGATTGCGCTTCGAATGATAAATCATCCTCAGCTCAATCACTCCCCTTTTCAAATTATTGCTTAATTTTAAGGATAGCAGCGGAAGCATAGCCCTGAACGTTACTGGTAATTCGAAGGGCAAAACCACGATAAAATATTCGTAGAAATTGTAACGAATGGGTTAATTAGGGTTTTATAATCAAAGAACTTAACAGCATGAGAACACTTATAATCATTGCTATTTCATTTTTATTTAGTTATCAAGCTCAAGCACAGCATAAACTCTATGTCGAACAAAAGAGAGGTGAACGCAGTCTAATAAACTTTGGTAAGGTAGGGTTTGATAACTACTACTTTAACAGTTCTGAAAAATGCGACACTCTGGTGTGTTCTGATTCAGGGTTAATCGATTGTGAAATAGACGGGTTTAATAAGCTTTCTGACAATAAAAAAGAATTAAATCGAGTGTTTAATAAAGCAATTAAGAATTCAATAAAAAAAATTCACAAATCGGGTGACTCTTCTGGATGCTATAGGCTCTTGATAAAAGGAAAAAATGTTGATATAAAGATTTTCGATTATAAGAAACCTGGCGATTTAAAAATGGAAATAACAGTGGTATGAAGTTTTGCATGATACCAGTAACATCGCCTATAAAACACTGCAACGATCTCGCTTCGGATAATAAATCATCCTCAGCTCAATCACTCCCCTTTCAAATTATTGCTTAATTTTAAGGATAGCAGCGATTTTTTAGCTGTGGAACGTTGTATGCAATTAAAAGAACCGCAATGCTGTTTAGAGGAAATGATAATTAAAAAAATCCATATAATTCTGCTTGCGACCCTTGCATTGACAATATCTCAAAACAAGATTAAAGCTTGTAGTATGTACAAAATAACCGTTGATGGAAAAACAATGGTTGGCTGCAATCACGATACTTGGTTGACGACACCAAAAATTTGGTTTGAAAATGCCAAACAGCAAAATGAATATGGAACCGTCTTTACAGGCTCAAGAGAAGTTTATCCAAACAGAACAACGCCACAATCAGGCATGAACACCGTAGGGCTTGTGTTTTCACGTCTGACTTCATATTACCCAGTACAAAAAAAACCATTTTCAAACCGACTTAAAATAGGGAATGAAGCTGATTACTTATCAGAGATACTTCATAAATGTGCAACTGTAAAAGAGGTAAAAAAACACATTGAGCAATATGACCATAGCTTCTTTTTGAATGATGTATTTATTTACATTGACAGTTTAGGAGAATATTTGATTGTAGAACCTTACAAGCTTTTGGAAGGTAATAACCCCAATTATGTTTTGGCAAATTTTTGTCCTTCTATAACAGATAACAAGCAAGCCCGAAAACTTGAAAGATACCGGAATGGCGAAGATTTTTTAAAAAACAATAAAGCAATTGCCTCGCTAGACTTTTGCACTATTCTTTCAGATACAATGTCCGTTTGTAGAAGCAGAAATGGAGATGGCACCTTAATCACTTCTATTTTTGACACCAAAGAGCAAAATGCTAGTATCTACTTTTATCACAACTTTGATACCCTAGTGCAGTATAATTTAATGGACGAACTATCGAAAGGTGACCATACTTTCAATCTTGCTGAAATCTTTCCGTGGAATTCTGAATATGAAAGACTTGTCAACTTTAAAACTCCCTCGAATACAGTTGAATTAAGAATTATGCTTGTACTGATTGCAGGATTATTAGCCCTCATATCTTTTGTTTTGTTTATTTCACAAATACGAAAAAACAAAACCACCTCTCTTTCTCTAAAATCAGTCTTGGTGATTTCATTGTTGAACATAATGCTAGTAGCATATATAGTAGTGTTAATCACAAATAATAGCATTTTCTATTTTGATGTTCCTTATAAACATTATAGCTCAAGTTTAATAAGTGCTTCCTCATACATACCATTTCTACTTTTGATATCATTCATGCCCATTATAATATATACCAGAAACAAACTGAAATCGAATAAAATTAAGCTTTGGATTAAAGCAACATTAGTATTAAATAATACAGCTTACTTCTTACTAGTATTGGGGTTTGGATATTGGGGATTATATAACTTTTGGAATTAGAATAATGAAAACTGCATACAACAATGTATATGAAATGATAGCTCCCTTTCGGTCGCTACGCTTCATATACTAAACGTTAGCAACCATGCGGACACACGTGGTGTTCTCCGGATAATAAATTTGCACTTGGTGCGTTTTTGGTGTATATTTACATCAGAAAGATTTTTATTATGAAAAGACAAAGCATTTCATTTACAGAGCCAAACGACGAGTGGCTTAAAAGTCAAATAGACAGTAAAGAGTATACGAGTAAAACCGAATTGGTTAATGATTTAATCAGACAGGCTCGAAAACAACAAAGAGAGATTGATTTGATCAGAATGAAAATAGATAAAGCTGAGAAAAGCGGTTTTACCTCAGATTCAAGATCTCAGATTTTAAATCAATCAAAAGGATTGTTGGATGACTAAATATAAGCTTAGTAACGAAGCTAAGGAAGATCTGATTAGAATTCACCAATACGGGATTAAAAGATTCGGAATGAATCAAGCCGATAAATATTTTGACTCATTCTTTGACTACTTTGAAATTATTGCGAAACGACCGCTTTCGTTTGAAGCAGTTGACTTTATTAAGCCAGGGTACAGGAGATGTGTATGTGGAGTTGACACCATCTACTTTCGTATAGCAGACGACGTTGTTGAAATAATGACAATTATTGGTAGACAAGACCTGAGTCAACTGAAATGAAACAGGATTGCTAACAACAAATAAACAAAACAGCACCGATAGGGCTCAAGGTCTCCGCTACTTTGCTTATTTTAGACCGTTAGCAACAATTATAAAACCAACAATATGACAGACATTGGTTGTAAGACAGTATTCAAAGCACGGAATTTGCTTTTGGTACTTCTATCACTTCAAATCTTAGCCTGCAAAGGCCAAGTAAAAGAGAAGTCTGTTACTGATATAAAAGAAAATGAAGTAAACACCCAACCACTCATTTTAAATCAAAACACAACATTTCCTCAAATTCACACCAACTTAAATGGAATGGTAAGAGAATTTGTACGGACAATGCATCAAGATAGAAAAGGGAACTATTGGTTTGGAACAAATGGAGATGGGATTATTCGCTATGACGGTCGAATACTTGAAAAAATGACAATTGCAGATATCAGTCCATATTTTAGGGTTTTAGAGATTGTAGAAGATAAAGCAGGTAATTTATGGTTCGGAACATCCGAAGGACTCATAAAATACGAAGGTGAAAAGTTTAGAACATTTTCAAAAAAAGAAGGATTGCCAGGTGATGATTCTGAAATTTGGGGTTTGACAATTGACAAAAATGACCTCATTTGGGTTGGATCGATTGGAGGAATTAGTCAATTTGATGGAGAAAAGTTTATACCTTTTTCTTTGCCCGATTCAATGGTTGAAAATCCGAAGCCTATGCTGTCCCATAAATTGGTTTTTAAAATTATACAAGATAATAATGGAACTATGTGGTTTGCCACTGATGGAAACGGAATTTTTAAATACAAAAACGGAGAATTTCTTCATTTAACATCTAAAAATGGACTTACCGATAATAATGTTGCAGATATTTTAGAAGACAAACAAGGAAATATTTGGATTGGAACTTTTTATGGAGGTGTGAGCAAATTTGATGGTAAAACATACACAAATTTCACTAAGGATGGAATTATTGCAGGAGAAGAAACTTACAATTTTTATGAGGATAGCCAAGGGGATATTTGGTTTACGGCTGAAGGTTATGGTGTTTACCAATATGATGGCAATAATTTCGTCCAATTCACCACGGAAAACGGATTAACTTCAAATGTTGTTCAAAGCATCTTTGAAGATAACAAAGGGCAACTTTGGTTTGGAACTTGGCAGGGCATATGCATTTTTGATGGTGAAAAATTTGTAAATGCTAAAGACAAAGAACCTTGGACAAACTAAAAATAACTGTTGCTAACAATGTATATACAAAACAAGCGAAACAGCAGTAAATCAAGGGCTTTTGGCTTGTATCAAACTTTGTGTTTAACTGAATATTTCGTGCTTCGAAATCGCATACTTTTCATATACTAAACGTTATATACAACTGAAGCATGAACCGGATACTTGATATTCTTCTCGGAATTGGAATTTTATTATTCGTTGTAATTCGGATTTCTGATATTATGCATTGGTTAGATTATAACAAAGTGTTTTACACGTTTGGTAGTGCTTTTGTTATTATAACGCTTTCTTTAAAGTATTTTTTGAGTAGCAAAGTAACTACGAAAAACAATTTGGTTCTGTTAATAACAGTTACGTATCTCACATTTTCCACGCTCGCTAAATATGATTTACCAGGATTAAGCGTATTCCCTATATTATTTTTAGCTGGTTCATTATTTTTGCTCATAATCGAATTATTGGATTGGATAAACGGTAAACCCAAGCAACAGAAAATGAATTGGAGTCAGATACTTTGTTTAGTTTCATTTTTAATAATGGCCATATTTAAGATTAAACATTACGCAGGAGCTTCAATTCCAATGATTGTTTTTCTCTTTAGCTTAATTGGATTATCGATTGACATGTTGAAGAAAAAAGGTATATAACACTACCTATACTCCACTGCACCATCTGTTCTCGTTTGAACAATCATCCAAACTCAATCAATCCTCTTTTCAAATTAATGCTTAATTTGAAAAGATAGCAGCGAGAGCTTAGCTTAAAACACGTTCGCTGTAATTTAAAAGGACACTGCTCAACCTAAAGTTTCTCGAACAAGCTGACGATAATTATTTTGAATACCTTCAGTAACTTTTTCCTTATCTTGGTCAAAACCTGCCTCAGCTATTGAAAACATTTCTGCGTTTTTACTTCTTAAGTTTTTATCGCTCCACAAAATAATTTCTGTAATGATTGGAGCTAATTCTATTCCCTTTTCTGATAACAAATAGATGTTCTCCTTTTGATTGTCAGGCAATTTCTGTTTTGTAACAAGTTCGTTTTCTTCCAACCACTTCAAACGAGAAGATAAAATACCAGGCGCTATTCCTTCAGGAGAAATCGAAAAATCTTTGAAAGTCTTCTTACCTTGAAACAACATATCTCTTACAATAAGCAAAGACCATTTATCCCCAACAATATCCAAAGTGGTTGCGAGAGGACAGCCCGACCTAAATTTTTCCTTCATTATTTTACTATTATTTTAGTAGTAATAAAATAGTTTGATTATTTTTGCTACTGATTTAATAGCAAAATTAATATTTTTATATGAAACAGTCGAAACAAATCGTACTTATAACGGGCGGAAGTTCAGGCATTGGTCTTGCTCTTGCTAAAAAGTTTATGGAAAACGACAATACCGTAATTATTACAGGTCGTAATCTTTCCAAATTACAAGCCGTTAAAAAGGACTTACCCCAAATCAATATCTTTCAAAGTGATGTAACAAATGACGCAGACGTTAGAAAGTTAGCAGGTGACATTGAAGAAAAGTTTAGTGGCATTGATATTCTTATTAATAATGCTGGTATCATGAATTTGGTTGATGCAGGAAACGAAAGCAATGTCTTGCAAATACAAATGCAAGAAATTGAAATCAATTTCAATTCGCCCATTAGACTGTTGCACTACTTTTTACCACAACTCAAAAAAAGTAAGAACGCAGTTTTGGTGAATGTTTCTTCGGGTTTGGCTTATGTGCCATTTGCACAAGCACCAGTTTATTCAGGCACAAAATCGGCTTTGCACTTTTGGACCAAAGGAATTAGACCGCAATTGAAGCCACACCATATAAAAGTAGTAGAACTTCTTCCGCCAGTGGTAGATACGCCATTGGCACACGGAGCAGATATTGCCGAAGACGATAATTTAAAACCAATGCCACCCGAAAAATTAGCAGACATTTTTTGGAAAGATTTCATCAAAGGTAAAGAAGAAATTACCCCAGGCATTTCGAAACAACTGAAATTAATGAGCCGACTCGCTCCCAACTTCATATTTAAGCAACTGAATAAACAAGCAATCCCCAAAAAATAAAAGAATGAAAAACACAATCTCGATCATCGCTATAATAGCTATTGGTGCTTTTGTAGGAAATATGCTCAATATAGGTTTAAGTCACGCTATGTATTGGCAGTCGCTTGCCCCAACAGAATTTATGAATTTTTTTGCCATTGATTTTCCTTTATTGCTTGTTCCAACTGCCGCAACACTTATGCCAGCTTGGTTAGGCAGTCTTTTTGTTTTTTTGAAAAGTGAAAAGAAATCCAAAAGCAGAAAATATTGGATGTTTGCATTTTTAGCTTTAACACTAACCATTATCCAAACTTCCATTTATCATTTGCCAATGAATTTGGATTTTATGGCATTAAAATATGATGCCTCAACGGCTACAAGCAAACTAAACGGCTGGGTTATTTCTCATTGGATCAGAATAGGAATAGCAGTTATTTCAGGCGTTAATGCTATTAAAGGGATTCAAAAATTAACATTAAATCAATAAAAAACAAAAAAATGGACAATTTTACAATTATCAACTTGCAAGCCATAACTGGCACGATAGCAATTATTTTAGGTTTCAAATATTGGATACAACCCAAAGTAGCCAAACTAGAAATCAAAGAAGCACTTTTACCCTTTGTGTTTCTCAACATCTTTCGGTATTTAGGATTGTCTTTTATGGCAAAAGAGCAGTTTTATGATGGTTTTCCCTCAGAATTCTTAAATACCGTAGGACTTTTAGATTTTTCAACAGCAATTTTAGCAATCATAGCCGCCATTGCTTTGAAAAACAAATGGAGTTTTGCCATTCCGTTGGTGTGGATTTTCAATATCGTAGGGTTTGGAGATTTGATTACCGCTTTCCCTCAATTTTTCGGTTTAGAGCTTTACAATCATAACCTTGGTTTTATTTGGTTGTTATTTATAACCTACGGTTTGGTCACTTTTTTAAGCCATATCTACATATTTATCAGACTTTTCAAAAACATTAAAAAGAAATAAAATGAACATTAAAATAACAACAATTATACTTATCATATTAAGCCTTTTTCAATTAAAAACAGCAAAGGCTCAAGACGTATATGCAGGTAAGAAAACTAAAATTGAAAAGGATATTTCGGCTGATTTTCCTTTTGAGTCTAAATTTATAAATTTAGGAAAGGATACGGTTCATTATGTAGAATCGGGAGAAGGCGACCCAATTTTATTGCTACACGGTTTGCCAGCCAATGCATATCTATGGCGAAATATTATTCCTAATATAGATAGCAATAAAAAAGTAATTGCGCTCGATTTTTTAGGTTTTGGTAAGTCTAGTTTCCCAAAAGACAGAAACGTCTCAGTAGAAGTGCAGTATAAAATGCTGAAAGATTTCATTGAAGCGAAGCAGCTTAAAAATGTTACCCTTTTTATTCAAGACATTGGTTCTATCATTGGAATGCTCTATGCGATTAGAGAGCCTCAAAATGTAAAAGGGATGGCTCTCTTTGAAGCTCCTTTTATGCCAGCTGATGTAATGTACGACCAATTACCGTTTAGTTTCAAAGCGTTTATGAAACTCACTAGAACCAAAAAAGGGAATGAAAAATGGATGGTTAAAAAGAATTTTGCAGGTAAAAAATTAGCGGTAAACTTTTTTACAGGCAGAAAATTGCCAAAGGAAGCCTACAAATTTTATACAGAACCTTGGGACGAAAAGGAAAGACGCTATGCCATTACTAATGGACCTGACCCAGCAATTTTATCTTACACCAAAGGCAAAGGAGAAAGCGATTTTGCTACTTTATTAGACACGATTTCAAACGGAATGAAAGAAACAGAAATTCCAATCTTATATTTCTATGCAAAAAAAGGATTGGTAAATAGGAAAAAAGCGGTGGAATACGCCAAAGAAAATTTCAAAAATGCAACCTATGTTTATTTAGGAAAAGGGAAACACTTTTTAACAGAAAGCCACCCAAAACAATTGAGCCTGAAATTCAATGAATGGTTTGAAACGTTAAAGTAAATGAAGAAAAACTAAAGCCTACAAGGTATAAAAGCAATAGCGGTTCAGGTGCAAACTTGAACCGTTTTTGTATTTAATTAAGTATCTTGCTATCCGAAAAGTAAGTACACTAAATCCGCTACTGCTCATATACTGGACCGTTAACATCAACATATCATCAATGAAAACAACAGTTATATTATTCGCATTTCTATCTTTTCTACTCAATTCCTGCAAAGGGCAAAACAATTTGATTGAGGTTTATGAAAAACCGGTTTTTGAGAATAATGCAGAAACAGATATATTTTTCGCCACAAAAAACGGTAAAGCAGGTTGGATGAATGTCATTGGGGATTGGGTTATACCAGCTGAGTATGATACTACTTTTGTAGGTACATGGCGCAGAGCAGCTGTTGTGTTAAAGAAAAATGGAAAATATGGTGTAATTAACTATATGAATGAAGTAATAATTCCTTTTGAATACAATGAAGCTCCTTGGATAAATGAAAATGGATTAATTACAGTTACTGCAAATGAAGGGCGATATAAACAAGCATATTTCTCGAAAAAAGGTGAGCAATTAACTGAATTTATGAATCCTTTATTTGAATTTTTTAATGGATTTGCTGTAATCACTTCTAATCGAAAAATACTGGGCAGATATACCAGATATCGTTCTGAAAAAGGGATATCTCAGATTTGGGCAACCGACTTTGTGATAATCAATTCAAATTTTGACACATTATTAAGTATCCAAAACACACCTTTTATTGTCGATTTGGGAACGTTAAACCATAACTTACGTTCGTTTATAATTTATCCTTATTTATCTCGCCATGCCGATCTTGGTCTTTCTTATGGAATGTTCGGATATCTAAATGAGAAAGGTGAAATAGTGATAGAACCTAAATTCCGCACACTACATGCTTCAAGAGAAAAAGAATTCATGCACACGCGTACTTTCCCATTTAATTCTAATCGTTCATTGGTAATTGGTGATTCAAATAAATATAGTTTTATTGATCCCACAGGAAAAAAAGTATTCGAAAAAAACAGTAATGATCAAATGATTACATCGATTAGTCACTTCAATGATTATGGACTTGCTGTAATGAGAAGTAAAAACGATAAAGCCAAATACTCTACAATAGTGAGTCTTATTGATACTTCTGGACATGTAATATATGAATCAGATGAATCAAAGGCATACCTAGGTATACCTGGTAATATTCACTCTTCACCAGGAAATCGTTTTCTTGCGATAACAAGTATTAAAAATCAAGAATTAATATTTTACACACCTACTTTTGATAAGTTAGGTACATATCCACTAAAAGATGCGGACTTCAATTATATTTATCACTTCAGAGAAATTTATTCACTTGAAAAGGACGAGCCATTGTCTTTAATTCAAGAAAGAGGTAATAAGAGTATAACGTCACCTGAAAAAAGAGTTGTTTCTATAACAGGAAAACCATTAACTAGCTGGGTGAATTTGAAAAGTTTACTCTCTTATAAATATGGAGTATATTCAGTTTCGGACTCAATCAATAACAAGATGACATTTTATTCTTTCTCTCATAAAAAAATCTTTACGTGTTCATCTTGTCTCTATGCAGCCAAACATAAATTAGATATTTTCGGAGTATACAAGGTGTATCAAAAAGAAAACGGAGTAAAAATCATTAACTTCAAAGGAAATGTTTTGAGTGATTTATTCACCTCTATGAATGAAAATATAGTATCACTTGCACAACAAATTGAAGAGTATAACAAATCAGAGGTAAAAACTTTTGAATTAGATAAATCAGTATTTATAGATCTTTTTAATAAGTCAGAAATATCAAATGGAATCAGTAAATACTGAGATGTTAACAGCAAATAATCACAAGCAGCAAACGTTCATTCATTGTAGCCACATGCGCCTATTTGTGAAACGTTATGTGTAATGCTATGCACAGAAACAGAATGTTAATATTAATTAATTTAAAATCCACATTTGAGCTGTTTCCTTATATTTCAAATTCTATAAACCAATATGTTGATGAATTATAAGAGCAATCTTTTTTTTATTTCTCTCTATATTGCTCTTTTGAGTTCATGTGGAATTATTCAAAATACTGATTTGCCTAAAGACATTGAAGTTTTTGAATTGCCTGATGACTTAAATTCAATTACAAGTGATAATCTCAAACCTGTAATTGAATCATTAGGTGACGCCAAAATAATAGGAGTAACAGAATGCGTGCATGATATGCTTGAGCCATTTCAATTTAGAAATGTGCTTATCAAAGAACTTGTAGAATCAAATCAAATTCATGTCATTGCAATAGAATCGGGCTTACCAGAATCAAGACTTGCCCATGACTATATCCTAGGGAAAGATATTGAACTGGACAGTGTACTTACAGATGGTTTTTCATGCATTTTTGGAAGTCTTGAGCCCAACAAAGAACTTTTAATCTGGTTGCGCGACTATAACATGGACAAGCCTTCATCAGAACAAGTTCACTTTTACGGATTCGACATTCCTGGCTGCGCACCGAACCCCGTACTGGAAAATTCAATGGCTGGATTCAATTACGTTCTTGATTATTTGGATGATGTGGATAAGAAGAATTCAAGAATGTTTCGAGAATCCTTAAAAGATTATGAAGTTTATTTAAGAATAAGAGATAATGCGCAAGATACTCTGCCCCATTTCTGGAATCTTGATTCGGTGGGATGGAATAATATAGAGTTAATCCTTGATGATATTGAACACACCTTTCAGCAGAACTCAGAGACATACATAAAAAAAAGTTCAGAACTCGATTACAAGTGGGCCTTTCGTTCAATTCATAATGCTCGTCAAAATGTGATTTTCTTTCGCTCCATAGGCAAGCCGAACTTCGGATATGATTCTCGAGATTTTGGCCAGTTTGAAAACATTCAGTGGATTATGGAAAATGAACCAGATAAAAAAATACTCCTGTTTGCGCACAGTACTCATTTAATGAAAGAAATTCATAGTGATACCTCAACTGTTATTCCATACCCCAGATGTGGTGAATATTTAGCAGAAGAATATGGTAAAGATTATAAGGTTATCGGAAATTTCTTTTACAAACTTGACTATTTAGACGACGACCCAATTATTTTGGAAGAAGTATACCTTGGCTATGAACTGTCAAAACTTGGTCCTAAGAACTATTTTGTAGACGTAAAAGCTCTTGACAATAAATGGATGAAAGAATGGTGCATCCGAAAATCGAACAGTGGTAATAAACTTCTGATCAACCTTGGGGAAGCGGTTGATATTATTTATTTTAACCATACACAGACAACCTTATTTCCACCAAAAAATGAGTGATGCACATAACATTGTATAAACGGCATTAAAACGACCGCTTATACTAGAAAGTCGGGCTTCATACAAAACAGAAAAGCTAAGTGAAGAATACAATTTTCAAAATATCGACCATAATCCTTTTCCTAATCACCACTTCTTGTGATTTAAGTGAAAAGACACTGGATAGCGTTTCTTCCAGCTACATTACACTAAATGATTCTAAAGTTCATTATAAAGAATATGGACAAGGCGAAAAATCGCTAATTTTCATACATGGATGGGGCTGCGACCTGAACACTTGGAAATATCAGTTCGATTACTTCAAAGATAACTATCATCTTGTGCTTATTGATTTGCCAGGTTATGGACAAAGCGACAAAGTCAAAGAGGATTACAACATTGATTTATTTGCTCAATCTGTTTCAGCGATAATCCAGGATTTAGAAATAAAAAATCCGGTATTGGTTGCTCATAGCATGGGACTACCTGTTGCTATAGAAGTCTTAGAACAATTGAATACCGAAAATGCATTACTCGTCAATATTGATGGCGTGTATTTTGACTTTCCAACTGACAGCATAGAAAAAAAGCAATATAAAGAAGGCTTGACTGAATTTGCCAATATGTTCAATGGTAAGAAATATAAGCAAAATGTAGAGCAGTTCTGTAGTGGCTTTATCACAGCAACAACCCCAGAATATGTCAAGAATTATATTCTCTCAACAATGACAGAAACACCTCAGAAAGTAGGATATCAGTCAATGAAAAGTTTAATAGACCAAAAATATTGGGACAAGAAAACACTCAAAAATCAGACGATTTCTATTTATGCAAAAACTGATGAATTAGCGCCTGAAAATGAAAATGTATTAAGGACGCAGTTTCCAAACTTGACCTATATTGAGATGGATAGTGTAAATCACTTTCTTATGATGGAAAAACCAAAGAAAGTGAATGAAATATTGAAAAGATTTATCGGGAAATAAAGTACAAAAACCCAAGAATGGCTATACGCAATGCGGGTTTTGCTACTAAATTGAAAGTAGGTGAATACTAACAAACATATCGGTAAGCTGACAGTGAAGTGCTTTCTAATCCGGCACTAAGCATAGCTGAAAACCGTTAACTATTATTAAAAAAACCAACCGCTAAAAATGAACAAAGAAGAAAATTATTTAGAAATAAACAGAAAATCTTGGAACAACAGAACTGAAACACATTTAAAGTCTGAATTTTATGACCTTGATAATTTTAAAAAAGGTAAAACATCATTAAATGATATTGAATTAAACTTACTTGGCGATTTAACAGAAAAAACGGTTTTACATTTACAATGTCATTTCGGACAAGATACAATTTCTTTGAGCAGACTTGGAGCGAAAGTAACAGGTATTGACTTTTCTGATAAAGCAATAGAAAGCGCTAAAAAAATTGCAAAAGACACAAGCTCAAAAGCAACTTTTATTTGTTGCGATATTTACGACTTGCCAAACCATTTAGACAAAAAGTTTGACATAGTTTTTACAAGTTATGGAACAATTGGTTGGTTACCCGATTTAGAAAAATGGGCAAATATTATATCCAGATTTCTAAAATCGAACGGACAATTTGTATTTGTAGAATTTCATCCAGTAGTTTGGATGTTTGATGACAACTTTGAAAAAATTGGTTACCGTTATTTTAATTCAGGTGCTATTATGGAATCTGAAAGTGGAACATACGCAGACAAAAGTGCAGATATAACACAAGAATATGTAATGTGGAATCATGGATTGAGCGAAGTAATAAATAATCTGATTAAAAGTGGTCTTAAAATAAATACTCTTAATGAATACGATTATTCACCTTATGATTGTTTTAACAAAACCATAGAATTTGAACCTAAGAAATATAGAATTGAACATCTAGAAAATAAGATCCCGATGGTTTATTCTATAGTAGCGAAAAAGAAAAACAACAGCTAACAACGTGTATAATTAATTGCTAGTTATAGACTACTTACGAAAGACCTGGCGGACTTTCTATCTGTGATTTATTGGCAAACATAGGTGCTCAAACACGCAACGAAATCATACACAAAACCGTTAAGGGCAATATGTATACCAACCAGTTTACGCGTATTTTCGTTCATATATTATATTCTACGTTGATGTCAATAGTTAAAACCACCATACTATTCTTTCTCATCTTAAACTCGTCAATTAATTTTGCTCAGAGGGAATTTGAGTCCAATCAAAAGAATTCAGAAGAACCAAAAAACCAAACAATAGAAGTAATTCCATTTTACGCTTTAGGGCTTCGTAAATTCGTCGTCACCTCGGAATATCAGGTTTTTAACAACTCAAGTTGTGGTAATTGTACGGAAAGGACCTATCATGAGCCACGCCAAACCAGATTCGTAAACGGCGCAGGGCTCAATGTTAATTATTCAAAAAATAGAATTTACTTCAATATATCAGGAGCAGTTAATTTCATCAAAGAAGATATCAATCAAACCTATATGAGGAACAACCTTCACCCCCATCTTCCTTTCGGATCTATCACGGATTATTATAACGAGGTAGATCAAATGTCTCTTACAAATCGACGTTTGATTTTTGGTTTTGGTTTTGGGTATAAAATTTTCCGTTATGATAGTAAGTTTAACATTATCCCAAGGTTGGGTCTATCGGGATCATTTTCGAATAGATTGACTACAAGTAAAAATTTATTTAGTAAACAAAGAGTCTATTATTGGGACGAAAACCCAGATCCTTCAAATAACTATGATTGGGACTCTACTTTTTATCCGTCAAGAATTACAGTTAGAAATAAAGCATATGATGTAACTTTTGGCCTCTTATTTACGCTAAACCCAATTAAGAATCTTACCATTAATTTAAACCTGTCCTTTGGACTCTTTTCTCAAGAAATAATTGATCTACCATCCGAATATATTGTAGACAAGCTAAGATTTCGAAATTCTTTTGGGTTCGGATATAGAATACCTTTTAAAAACAAATCGAAAATTCCCGATATTTAGCATATGATTTAATGCCCTTAACAACAATAAATGAAGAATCATCATCTCTTGGTATTTCTGATCTTACTAAGCTTTCAAATTAATGGCTTAGCTCAAATTACAGTAACTTCCCAGGGCCTTCCTGATGAACCATTTTTTTATTACAAAAAAAATCCAGTTTGGTTTAAGCATTCTACACCAGATTCAGATACTTTATGGTTGATACCAGATGTTTTGAATGTTTGTCGTGTGAAATCAAATAGGATTAAAATGCTCGAAATATATAAATTCAACTCACGTTCTGACTCTAGTTTATTTAAAACAATCTATTATAATAAGTTTGGATTAATTGACTCACTCAGTCCTAGTCAAGGGTGGAAGATGTATTATGACTTTCATATTTATGATACTTTAAATATTGATTGTGATAGTTTGTTTAGAGAATATAAACTTTATTCAACAAAAAATGTCGACACAATTATACATTTTAATGGAAGACAACGTACTCAACACTCTCTAAAATTCGATAGTCTAGGTTACCTAATCGAAATTAAAGATGAAAAGATGGGGTTATTAAAAAAAGGATATTTATTTAATGGAACAACAAACTATAAAAAAAGATACCAATACGAGAACAATTATACATCCGTAAGAATCTCGTATTGTCATGTTGAAAGAGGTAATATTGAGAAATATTGTGACTTTGGTACTGAATACTTTTATTATGTCTTGGATAGTAAAAAAAACTTGAAGGCAGAGCTCTACCTTGACGAATCAGATCCTGATAAGTATTCTGGATTCAAATATTATTACTCATATTATTGAAATAATTTAAAGCAAATGCTGTTAACTTAGCCTAAAGAACACTGCTACGATTGCGCTTCGAATGATAAATCATCCTCAGCTCAATCGTTCTCCTTAAAAATTATCATTAACTTTAATGAACAGCAGCGGCTTCATAGCACTCAACGTTGTAACTAAGAAAATTAAAACTTGAACACTTTGAACAAGAAAGAGTACATAAACAAAACTAATTCCTATTAAGTCTTTACTTTCGCAGATAATCCTTTTGTTATTTCTAACGTCTTCTACCAATATGGTTTTGGGACAAACTGAGACTGCAATTAAGCTAATAATTGATACTGAGTGTGAATGTAACGATTCGTTAAGAGCACCAGGTAAACTTGGTATTTACACGTATACATCTACCCCATGGTCCACAGGTGATTATAAATATGAATTAATTAAAGAATTAGTGATTAAAACTGAACAAAAACTTGTGCTTCAGCAGGCTACATATAAAATAATCTACACGCCTTCTGATTCCTCAGAAAGAAAGAATCAGTTCTATTTTGCCATGAGCCCTTACGAAACTCAAATTCATCTAAACTGTTTTTTCTTTAACAAAAGCTACCCTTCCGTATTGGATTTAATGGATAAAAAAAAGGATACTGTTGTATTTTCTTCAAGATTCTTTGGGAATACAGATGGCGAAACAATCTTACCCACTCACACCGTTGTGATTTTCAAAAAACGTAAGAAGTATTATGCATCCTATTATAAAACAATGCAAAGAGAACTAATAATGGATTTTTTTTATCCGAAATTCGAAACTCAGATTGCTCTTTCTTATGAACAATTACAACTGATCAGAAAATTTGAAGAAAACTTATTAGAAATGTCAATTAATGACAACCTGAATATTGAAGTTAATTCGAAGAATCACATTTGGATTCATGACAAGAAAATTAGTTTTGATTCAAAAGGTTATACAGCTTTATTATTATGGAATGAACTAAATAAAACAACTGCCAACAAAAAATAAAGAGCATTAAAACACTCTTATTTCAAACGCTTAACAACAAATTAAAACGAATGAAAAAAATTGCTTTATTCACCTTATTATTTTCAATATTTTCAAATACTCTATTTGGCCAAGACTATGAGCGATATAAGAAAATACTAGATACAAGCATAGCCTCAAAACATCTAGGTTTTAACAAAAACATCACCATTACCGTTCCATTTGAATGGCAAAAAAACCAAAATCGTGAATACCCTTTGATAATTATTTTTGATCGACAAAATCAAAGAAGTCATAACTATATATTAAATACCATTGATTACCTCACTAGTAATGAACAAATGCCATCGGCCATAATTATTAGCATTGAATCAGAGCAGAAGTACCGATATCTAGAAACACTGCACAAAGTCTCAAGTGAAAAAGGACTAGCAACTGAGAACGAGAAATTCTTATTTGATGAACTGATACCTCTCGCTGAAAAACAATACAATGCTTCCCAATTCAGACTATTTATTGGACATTCGCGCTACGGTTATTTTACAAGTTCCCTCCTAGTTTCAAGAATTAATGAATTAAATGGGGTTATTTCAATAAGTCCATTTTTCACTCAAAAAAATATCGATTTAACTGATTCAATAAGAACACTAGAAAATCAGGTCGTTAATTCCAGGAAATATTATCGTTTTGGAATTGGCAATGACTACCCTTCAGAATTTAATAAAATGGACACCACAATTAAAAGTCTCCATAATACCAAATTAAATTGTAAAGGATTTCTTTTCAAAGAAGCAGACCACAATGTAACCCCTGGTTTGACAATTGGAACTTCACTTTATGAGATATTCGAAGAATGGTCCAAAATACAATCTAAATACATTTCTAATGACCAAAAGAATCTGCAGGTTTTTAATTCCTTAGCAACAGATATCTCTGCTATTTATGGAGAAAAAATAGCGTTTTCTTTAGGGATATTAAATGGTAAAGGTTGGTTCTTCTACAATGAAAAAGAATATGAGAAAGCCATTGAGGCCTGGAGAATTTTATTGAATTCTTACCCTAATTTCTCAGAAGGATATTTATATATTTTAGATGCTCAAATTATTTTGAATAAGGATATTTCTCAGACAATTGACGCGTTTAATAAATCAATATCTCAATCAGAAATTTATTCTGAGGAAGAGAAAAGTGAATTATCCAAAGAGCTAGAAAGTATAATTGAATAAACAGTTACAAACAATATGCTTAGTATGTAACGCTCTTCAATATGCTTAGACACCACATGTGGAACGTTATCGATCAGCTGAAACAAGACACCGATACATAATTAGAAAAACTCATGGGAATGCACAAAACATATTTCATTCTTTCATTTTTACTGATAACATGCTTGCAATCACTTAGCCAGCATATTGGGTTGACTTTTCAAGATGCAGAAAAGCAAGGCATTTCAATACAGCAATTGGACAGTTTATATGCAAGTGCAGTACATACTGATACTTCATTGGCAGTTTTCAAAACAGATAAAGAGCAAGAGTCATTGCAGCAAGCATACGTCAAACTCTTACAAGATTTTAATCAATTCCTTTTTGAAAACAATTTTAAGTGGGAAAAGCCGACAAGGTGTTTTAATCGAATCTATTTTAGTTCAAACGGAACAATAGACTATTTCCTTTTTAACTTTATTGGCAACACTGAAGAAAAACCTCCTGAAAATGTTGAAAAAGAATTCCAGAGATTACTTAATCTTTTTATTGAAGAGTACAAATTTTCGCTTTCTGCTAAAAACAAATTTGCTCAATGCAGCCCGATTACATTTATACCGAAAGAATGACAAACCGTTTCAAACATTGAAATGGTGACACGACACTAGAGACTAGAAAAGAAAGCTTATCCGCTAACCATCATAAAAACAGAAGCATTAATCCATCCAAAAGAATTCAGAAAAGAGAAGTTATCATTGAATTTGGTTTATATACCAAACGTTAACCACAGTAAATGTAAAATATGAGAATAATAACCTTAGTTACAATGACTATCTGCTGTCTTGGGATTTTCGCCCAAGACATCCAAAAAAACTCAATTAGTACAACTTTAATTCGGACAGAAAAAAATTCACAAACCTTGTATGAGGATTTCTCACTGAAATTCATGAATGGAATTGAATATCACAAATTTCACAACAAATGGAGCTTTGGCATCAAGTATGAGCATGGTTTTAATAAAATCGAAGAGTACCCGACAAATTGTTATGATTGTTTTGCTGGCACGGGATATATGAGAGAAGATAACATCTATTTGACAGGGAATTACGCGATATTCAGCTTTCTTAATTCGAGATTCAAGATAAATACCGGTTTAAGTCTATATTATTCAAATCTTAACTTTTCTGGAGACTATGCAGGAGGTTTTTGGGGGAAAGGAACAAGGATAAACTCGACATATAACACTTTTGGTATTGCTCCAAGTTTATCAATTCAATATTATCCAACCGAACGATTATTCATTTCAATTAATTCAAATATAAGATACGGGTGGAGTCAAAGATTTGATGTTACCGCTGAGCAATATGATAAAACAAATGAATATGTAATTACAGCACCTGAACTTAGGATAGGAGTCAATTTCTGAAAATTTGGTTAATAACCTGCAATACTCAAGGCTTTTTTATACATTCGTTGAAGTTGCACTAGCCCATAGCTAACGTGATTCGTTGTTTCACATAAAAAAACGACAATGAAAAAAAATAGTTTAGTAGCCTTCTTATTGATATGGAAATTCAGCTTATTGGCTCAAATAACAAATGTCGAAGAAAAATTTAATCTTCCCATAATTCTGAAAGAATCTTCAGGTGCCATTTTTTTTAATGACAAGCTTATAAGCCACAATGACTCAGGAAATAATAATGTCCTCTATGAATTAGATACAATTTCCGGAGCGATTACCCGAACTATTACAATAGTTAATGCAACAAATGTAGATTGGGAAGATATTACACAAGATGACACATCTATTTACATAGGCGATATTGGAAACAATAATGGAGATAGAACCAATTTAAAAATATACAGAATAAACAAAACTGATTATCTAAACGCCAATATCGTAAATGCAGAAATCATAAATTTCAACTATTCAGATCAGACAATCTTCACACCTAATCCAAATAATACAGTGTGGGACTCAGAGGCACTAATTAATATGGATACAAGTCTTATCTTGTTGACTAAGAATTGGGTGACAGGGGTAACTAAATCTTACGCAATCCCAAAAAATAGTGGAACTTATGCCGTAAACCCGCTGACATCTACTTTATCCAGTGGAGGATTAATAACTGGAGCTTCCTACAATCCATTAACTGAAAAAATATATTCTATAGGTTATAACTCATTTTTACAACCTTTTATTTGGATTAGTGAAGGCTTTTCAGGGATCGATATCTTTTCTGGAACAAACACGCAAATATCACTTACAAATCTAGGGTTTGAACAAGCAGAAGCAATAACACATATAGAACCCAATAGATATTTTATAACGTCCGAATCCTTTAGTACTCCCCCATTTTCCGATGATGCGAAATTAATATCATTCTCAACAAATGATGCGGTGCTATCTGCAGAAGAACATCCAATACATAATGTTTTTATATATCCAAATCCTGTTCAGGGTATGCTAACTATTGATGGAATAGGATTTCATTCTGTTGAAATCTATGATCTAAACGCTAGGCTTGTGTATTATAGCGAGAACGAAAATGTAAATATTGGTCACTTGAATAATGGAATTTATCATGTTAAAATTAACTCTACAAACTCCACCTATCAAATCAAAAAAATCATCAAGAATTAATTGAATTTCTTAGATCAGAAATAATCAACCGTTCTATTTGCCATGTTTTTATAGAATAATAAGTGGAGTCTCTATCAATCATGACGACGGTTGAAAAATGGCTGGATTTCGCTAAAACCTTTGAATTCTATCTCCTCTCATTCTAAGGATGAACCAATTTTCGATTGATCTGTATAAAAATATATGAACAAGATATTACTGACTTTATGTCTAATCGTCAATGCTGAACTAGTCAAATCTCAAATACACAATGGCCAATTGTGCCTTTCGACGACTTTCTCATCACCAGTTTATCATTGTGTTTCAACTGACACATCAAGAATGAACCACGCTTTGTCAGCAGAACCTTTACGAATTCCTATTAAACTGAACTTACTCCGTTCCAATTCATTCTTTGAAAGAATAAATGCAACGCTTTTTGACTCAATACATAGCGCAAAACTGAGCCAACTTAATGAATTAAAATCATTAAAGAAGACCCCATTCAATGAAAAAAGTACCAAATCCCAATACTGGAAGCTAATCTCCATTCAAGATTACGGAAACTACAATCCGTGTTGTGTTCCACCTTATCAGGTTAACAATATTTATTTTCTCGAACCCGCAAGTTTCATCTATTCTTCTGATAGATTAGTAAAAAGCTTCAAAACGGATAATTTACAATGGGTATTCTCAAATTATGGGAATCGTTACCTAACAATAACATACAGTTTTAGTTATGTAATGAATGATAGTGCTACAGGAGGAACAATTTACACATTTAAACTAAGTAAAGGAATCTAAGCCCCCTCCCCCGTAATAGTCATTTATAGGGAATCATTCATTCAAATTAAAACTAATATTATCTTCAAAAAGTTAAATTTTAGTGAATAAGAGAAAAAAAAAGAGTTGAATATTCAAACCTTGCCTGTCAGAATAACACTGGAATAAAATATTGAGCTAAACACAGTTTTTACTTCACTTCTCGCCCTTTATCTATATCCAGAATAAATACACAAGTAGGCCTAAAGACCATTGTACCCAAACTCAGTAAAACAATGCTTTTCAACGATAAAAAACGAACGCACTGTTCTTTGAGACAGTGCGCATAACCAAGTCGATGGAGTAAATTCAAAATCAATCACTAAATACTGACAAATGGCATTTGGTAAGTATACTTTTCATCATTTACTTGATTTAAGATAAAATGAGCTAGGTCAGCTCTAGGGATTTTCGTACTTGCATTGACACCAACCCAACCTACACGATAATTTCCTACTTTTTCATCATTTGTCAATCTTGGTCCCCTGACAATAGTCCAAGTCAATCCACTATTCTTAAGGACCTCATGGTGCTTTATTGCATCATTTAGAATTTTAGGTACAAAAATCTTCATAATTGTTCGAATCAATTTATCGGCAAATTTCGGTTGATCTTTTTCAGGAAAAGGCAAACCTCCGCCAGATAGAGAAATTATTCTTTCTATTCCACTCTCCTTCATCGCTTGCACGATATTTCGAGTTCCATCCGTTTGCAGCCATTCGGGAGACCCTTTCACATGACCAAATAAACTGATTACAATATCGGCATCCGCTATTACTTCTTTCACATTTTCAATATTCAGCACATCACCTTGGACAACTTTAAGAAGAGGACTGTTTTGTGTTATACGCTCTGGTTTTCTTGCTAGTGCCATCACTTCAAACCCTTCATTAATTGCCAACTTCAAGAATTCTTGTCCTGTTTGTCCCGTACCTCCAAAGAGTGCTATTTTCTTATTCATTTTATCGTATTTTTAATTGTTATATAATTGCTTTCTAGTTGACTGAATGACATGTAGCCACTACCAATTTTGTAATATTTCCCATTCTTCAGCAAGAATACCGTTGGAAATCCCGACACTTTCAATTTGGCGGATTTTTCGAAATCAGCATCAGCCATGTCTTTGTACTTTGGATCTTTCATCTTTTCGATAAAGTATTCAGCATTTAAGCCGAATTGCTCAGCTATACAGCCATATTCATTTATGTTACCTGGGGCTATTCCATCAAAGTAAATCGCCCTCTGCAATGCGGAGGCGAAAGAAAAACTTCTGCCGTTGGAGTCTATTTCTTTAAAGACTGACAGTGCTATTGCCGGTGGAATTGATGTGAAAATAGCTGTTCCATTTTTCAATGTTTGACCAATGAATTCATCTCCGAATGTAACTCCCGTTGCATTTTCTACATCTTTATAAGCGCTACTTATATAGGAGGCAACTTCACCTATAGGGCCTATTCTTTCCCCAGTAATCATTCCTCCTGATAGGACTTCAAATTCGAGTTTATCGCTATAGCTTGCTTGAAACTTTTCCATTACTGGTGAAAACCCATAGCACCATCCGCAAAGAGCATCATATACATATATAATCTTCATATTTGTTTGTGTTTTACAGCTTATTGAACTTATCACCAATAATGTGATCAAGAGTCTTTTTTTCATTTCATTCTTTTTTACTCAGGCAAATATATCTTACATTTGAGACACAAACTATTAGTAAAGTACTAACCTTTTAGTAAGTATGGATAGAGAACAAATGAAAGTTACTGCAAGATGCCCTATTAGAACAACTACAGAATTGATAGGCGGAAAATGGAAATTGCTTATCTTATTTCAATTAGCACCGAAATCATTAAGACCGTCAGCGCTTAAAAATTTAATTCCTGATATCAGTGAGAAAATGTTGATCCAGGAATTGAAAAGTCTCACTAATGCAAACCTAGTGTTTCGTAAAGATTTTGGTGAAATACCTCCAAGAGTGGAATATGGACTAACGCCTATTGGTCAAAAGATCATGCCTCTTATTAAGGAGATGAAGAATTTTGCTATTGCCTATGAATCGGAAATCACCACGCATAAATAACCTATCCGTGGAGAGAATAGGGTGAATAAAAGAAGTTTGTTTAGATTTTGAAGCCCTAATTCTCCGATTATAGTTTTGTATTTATTATATATTTATATTTAAACTATTTACTCTACTATAGCTCCCAAATTAGATTTATAACGACTAGACTTAAGATTATGAAAGTAGCGTACGACAATTATTACCAATCAGAAAACTTATTCGGAGAACCATATCCAGAGTTACTTGAGTTCTTTGCTAATTACCCGAAGAAAGGAAAAGTATTGGATTTGGGCTGTGGACAAGGTCGAGATGCAATTGCTTTGGCAAGACTTGGCTACGCGGTTACAGGTATTGATAATTCTAAAGTTGGAATTGATCAAATGAATAAAATCGCAGAAGATGAAAGGCTCGATTTAACCGGATACGTGGATGACATTTTCAATTACAATCGATTTGATGAGTTCGATATTATTCTTTTAGACAGCATGTTTCATTTCGCCAAAAAAGACAAGGAAAAGGAAGTTAAACTGATCAAAAGAATTGTATCAGAGATAACTGTTGGTAGTCTTATCGTTGTCTGCATTCAGAACACAGGAGAAAAGGTTGAAATACTGAATGAAGCAGTTGACTTTGAAACAAAACGAAAACGACAAGTTGATATCGCTTTCAAATATACATTTGAAGATAGCGACAGTGGGCATAAGTCTGAAACGGATTACAAAATGATTGCTTTTGAGAAGTAATATTCTCAACTACTAACTTCCCTGCTTAACTATTCATTTGAAATACTGTTATCAAATAGACTTGTTTAAAACCTGTGATTAAAGTTTATAAAAGAGATGATAGCGGAATAATATCACCTCCACCTTGTCTCAAATATTTCGTATGCTTTTTGTATCTCTATAAATCGCTTCTCGGCAATTTCTTGATGCGCTTTTGGTTCAGTTGCAAAAAGATCTGGGTGATGCAGTTTCACCAATCGACGATAGGCTTTCTTAATTTCATCTTTAGAGGCATTCTCTGTAACTCCTAGTACTTTCGATGCAAGTTGAAATGCTGATATTTTTGGCTTAGAATTGCTTGTAGATTGTGTTCTTTTGCGCTGTTGTGTATATATCGCGATAATACTTTCAAAATCTTTGGTTGACAGTTTTAATAGAAAACTAATATCTTTCAGTAAATCTATCTCACGTTTATTCATTGAACCATCTACATTAGAAAGACCCGCTAAGAAATACATGATCTGTAAACGTTGTTCTTTATGTGGTAATTTCCTGCGCAACCTTCTTGAAATAGTACTCACTTTTACTGGGTTTTTCAAGGAATCCGTGAACGATCGTCCAAAATCATAATGTGTATCAGGGAAGTGGCGAGAGAAATAACTATTTAAATAAAAGATTTTTTCTTTATACGAAGATCTATCCTTACGAATCATAAGTGCTCCAAGACTTATATAGGCCTCTAATAATGGATCATGAGGGGGTATTTCATCCATGGGTTCTTCCTTCTCAAATAATCCTTCGCTCCATTCTCTATCATTTTTGATATTCGATAGAATTTGTGACGCTATCATTAGAAGAACGAAAAGGAAAATAAAAAAGAAAACCATTACTATACCTTACTAAATTATTAAATTCAAATATTGATAAACCGAAACTAGTATGAAATTATTCCATAAAATACAGCCTAAAATAGATAAAATTGGTTTAATCGATTTTTGAAAATCCCTTTACATTCTTCATTTCAAATTCTTAATATGATTTATTGAAGAATGCGCTAAATCAATTTTAAAGATATTTGATACTATAAAACTACCTCTGAAATACTATCTTTAATTTCATGAATAACATTACATTTTATTTATTAATCGGAGCTGGAATAGGTTTAATTCTGGGATACAACAAGTTGAGTACCTCTGAAAAAGAAAAAAAGAATAGGCGAAAGCGAAAACACTTTAATTCAGCAAACACACCATTTCCTGTATTATGGAGAGAAATACTCAACAACCATGTAAACTTCTACAAACTACTTTCTGACCAAGATAAAATTGAATTTGAAAGAAAAGTTCATGTTTTTCTATTAAACGTCAGGATCAGAGGTATAAATACAGAAGTCACACATAAGGATAAAATTTTGATTGCTGGTGGTGCAGTAATACCCGTTTTTCGATTTTCCCAATGGAACTATGCAAAACTTAAGGAAGTCCAACTCTATCCAGATAAATTCCGTATACCAGAATCAAATAAAATGGCACACGGGCTTGTTGGTTGGGGAGCGATGGAAGGAATAATGATGTTATCGAGAAAAGCTGTGCATCACGGGTTCCATGACAATACTGACAATAAAAATGTAGTGATTCATGAATTCGTTCATATTCTAGATAAGCAAGACGGTAAAATTGATGGAATAATGGGTAATGCCATGAATGATGTCGACCTTATGCCATGGCTACACATTATTAATATTAAAATGAATGAAATTGATTTTGGCACTTCATCCATACGGAATTATGGATCTGCCAATCGTGCAGAATTTTTAGCAGTTGTAAGCGAATTCTTTTTTGAGAATCCAGAGAGATTAAAAATTGAACATCCTGGATTATTTAATGCGCTTGATGACTTCTACAGTGAAAAACCTTAGATTTTTGATCTAAAAAAAAGCACAACTTAACCGAAGTTATGCTGTGCTTTTTACTTTTATCTCTTCGTTGATCTAGCGAAAAGTAATTTATGTTAAGCTTGAATTGCTCAACCTATTCTTTATTCATTTCTATTTTTAAGTCACCAAAAGCACCCGTATTACCGGTCATGCGTAATCGATCGCTATCCAACTGTAAAATATCAAATGTGAAGTTATAATTCCCTCCATCCGACATCGTATCAACGATTACGATTTGCGTGGCTTCCTCATCCATAGTATACGTGAATTCACCAGTAGTTGTATCAGAGGCCTTGAAATCTGTGCCCGTTCCTGTCAAACCTCCGCTAAACGTAAGGAAGGAACCATCACCTGGAGAACTAGAGCCTAAGATTTCCTGATTGTAAATTACCCACTTTCCTTCTATTTGACTACCTGGCAAATCACTTTCCTCCTTGTTACAACTCACAACAATAAGAAACAAAACAAGTATAAAGAATATATTTTTCATGTCCTCTTACATTTTGATTTTGCACTTTGGTAACCAAGACTCAAGTTCTTTCAAGTGATCAGCAGAAACATTTGTACCCTTTATATTAATTTTCTTAAGGTCAGAACAGTTTTTAATTGATTCCGGCAACTTACTGATCGGGTTATTTGAAAGGTTTAATGTTTTAAGTGAAGTTAAGTTCCCTATTTCTTCAGGTAATTCAGTAATCCTATTATTCGCCAACCACAACTTCTTCAGCGAAGACATATTGCCTATTTCTGCTGGGATTGTCTCAATTTCATTCATATTGATCACTACAGATCCAAGACCTTCAATTTCAGTAATTCCTAAAGGGAACTCCTTCAATGTCTCATTGAATTTACTAATAGATAATGTCAAAGGAACAGAGTTTGCCACAATGTATTTATCATAAGACGTTCCTCCCCCATCGATATTTGCTTCTTCAGCAGCTTCAGCAATTATGCTCATCTCTTCACCAGAGAATTTAGTGTAATCAGACTCGGCATCCTCAATCGTACCTTCATAGTTCGCTAAAACAAATTTCGTTGAACCACTCTTTTCAGCAAGAGAATTCAACTTACTTGGATCTTTGACCAATTCAGCATTTTTATTTACTCCTGCTTTTCTTCTATTCACATCTATTTTAAACTGCTGTATTGCTGTTCTTGTGTTATTGGTGAAATTGCCAAAGGACTGATCGGCCTTTTGAGCGTATACCGCAGCATCATCCATTGAAAATAGAGTGAAATGAGCGTATGTCAAATTGATGTATAAACCTTGTGCTACTTTTTTGTTAATCTTAGCATCTTTATTTTCTAGATCCACATTTTCTACTTCACTTTCCCAAATAGTGATTGCTTTCGACAACTTCTCAAAGTTTTCACTTGAAACACCATTTTTCTCTATATCTTCATAAGCATCATATGCTAGATCGTACGCCTCTTCTATCTGACTGTAATCAAAATCCTTCCCTTTCGCTGAATATACTTCAATCTCGATAGGATTGTAAGAGATAAGAGCATTTCTATTCAGTTGAAGTTCTGCTTTACTTTTTAGGTTATTAATAAAAGTCGTGTGGTTCGTATTTTTCCATGATGCCTGGCCTGCCTCATAATTCTTTTCAAGGTTTGGCTTCAACCAGAACTCACATTTCCCTTTGCCAAATTCAGCTTTATCCTGATCACCAGAAGCCAATTGCTTTGCATAAACGGTATTTCCACTCCCATCTTTTAAAAATAGAAATGCAGACGGACGCGTAACATCGTGCTCGTAATAATAAGTAGTGACCTCCTTAGCATCCTTAAGTGAACCTCCCTTAACCACACATGTCGTTTTTGTGTCTTTGAGACGTTTTGTGCCAAATTCAGAATTTCCTGAAGCAAAGGATGATGTTAAACTACTAACATCGGTGCTTCCCACATCATAATTGGGAACATTAATAAATCGTGTATCAACTTTTTTGCTGGTTGATCTTTGCGCTAGTAATCCTGTCGATAAAGCAGCGCAACTAATTAGTAAGAGTATTTTCATAAAAAAAATTGTTTTCAATAGGATTTCCTATTGGTTAATAAATACAGAAATGATCTGTCAAATTACGATTAATAAATGCTTATTTAATTCAATCCAATTAACATAATTTAGCATCACAATTCGGCACTTCAAATACTATGCCAATATCAAGTACCACTTACCTTTTTGTCATTAAAAAAGATGAAATACAATTCTGTTAGATCTGACCTTTATTGAAATAATTGTTTATTTTTATATGTAAAAATAAGTTTTTGCTAACTGAAAAAATCAATTATTTATGAGGACGTTAGATAAATTATTCAATACAAATGAAGAAAACTACAATTCAAAATTAAGCTTAGATCGTTTAATTCTAAAGATTGAAGAGCTATCTGAACAGAACGTTTTAACCTTTTCGGGAAAACTTCAAAATAAAAATCAGTTTACAGCATTTGATGATCGAAACGTTATAGGGTGGAATAATCCGGGAGTACGAAGAAAATCGGCTTATTTAAAAGGAGAGTTCAAACAAAAAGGAAACAATACATCTGTTCACTTAATTGTAAAGCCTAACTCATTCCTCCCTGTTTTCGGCATTCTCGCAATTATAGCTGGAATTGTTTTAGCTGGTGTCTCTACATTACTTCTAAATACTAACATGTTCATGCTCTTACTTGGTATACTATTCCTGTTACTGGGAGTCCTTTATTATCCTTTGAGTACCTACTTCAGAAATCAACTCACAAACAAGATTGTCAAATACCTGGATTTAAAAAAGATTGAGTAATAAAAGTCACTTACTCTTGTTCCAAATCTTACAGGATAGAATTAAGTAAATACATATGATCAAAATTCTGGTACTTCTTTTGTCAACGATCGCGATTTCTGCATTCGGGCAGGAAGAAAAAAATTCAAATCTATCCGAATTCCTGCCAGAAAGTTATATACTACACGATACAATTTACGGCGACTTGAATCAAGATGCAACTAAAGACTGCATCATGATCATCAAAGGAACAGATCGGGACAATATTGTCATAAATCGATTTGACGAAGAAGTAGACAGAAATCGAAGAGGAATAATCATCCTTTTAAGAAAAAACAATGCTTATGAAGTGGCGTTGAGAAATATTGCTTGTTTTTCTTCAGAAAATGAAGACGGAGGCATTTATTATCCTCCGCAACTCTCACTCTCTATTGATAAAGGGAATTTATATGTAAAATATGGCCATGGCAGATATGGTCTATGGCAATACACATTCAGGTATCAGAATTCAAATTTTGAATTAATTGGTTATGATGCGAGCAATGGCGGAGCCGTTATTAACAGCGAGACAAGTATTGACTTTTCAACAAAAAAGAAACTAAAAAGGATAAATACGAATATTGATGCCGAAGGAGGTGATGAAATTTACGAGGAGACTTGGGAGGATATTGAAATAAATGAACTCCTTAAATTATGCAAAATTAAAGATTTCGATTTACTGAACATCAGTGAATATTTAAATTAAGAAAGTATCGAGAATGGATAATCTTATAAGCAAAAAAGCTCGATTATTTGTTCGATACCTGTAGACTATAGAATATGTTTTTAAATTTACATCGTAATAAAACCTTATGAAACAATTACTTACACTTTTTATTTTGGTATTCTCATTTAGTGGAATAGCCCAAACAGACACAACCGAAGTGAAGCAACTCGTTGTTGTACAAAAATTTGATGGAAAAGAATACATCGGATATATCCTTGAAGATGATGGGAGAGAAATATTATTAGAAACCGAAGCTCTAGGGAAAATATATATACGCAAGGAGCTCATTAGCAAAATAGTTAACGTTGAGGATGAAAAACACATCATTAACGGTGTATATAATACCGAAGGTCCTTTCACTACGCGATATACTTTTACGACAAATGCTTTGCCCATTAAAAAAGGTGAGAATTATGCCATGGTCAATATATACGGACCAGAGGTTCACTTCGCTGTGTCTGACAAATTAAATATTGGTGTTATGACCACTTGGGTTGGCAGTCCATTTGTTTTAGCCATGAAATACAGTATGAAAACAAGCAATGAAAATATCAACTTCTCAGTTGGACTATTGTCGGGGACTTCATCATTTTTAAATAGCTTTCAAGGTTTCGGAGGTTTGGCTTTTGGTAATGTTACAATCGGAGACCGTAGAAGAAACATAACTTTTGCAGGTGGATACCTATACATAGATCCTAACGCTTCTAGAAAAGAAAACTTCATTAGAGAAGGGAATTATGAAACTAATTATGAATACTTTTCTGAATACGATTTATCAAATCAAAGTATCATTAGAATAAAGAATAATGTTATTAAATCACCAATGTTCTCTATAGCTGGATACCATCAAGTAGGACCAAGAGCAGCTTTTGTATTTGACTCAATGTTTGGCTTTGTTCGTGGTAAATTAAATGATGAAGTAACAACAACGGAAGTTTCAGCACCTGTAGGGAATGAATGGGATTCTGGTTACATTCCAGGTGTTTACAGACACAATGTAACGCACGTAGAGCAATCTAGTTCAGCTATGTTCATCTTTATGCCAGGGATGCGTTTTCAAAAAAACGAAAATCGTGCTTTTCAAGTTTCAGTAGCTGGAGTTTTAGTAACAAGACCGGATAGAGCCCCGATGTCTTTTCCCTTCCCATCAGCATCTTGGTACTTTAGGTTTTAGGATAAAAGTAATTGATTTCAAACTTAGGCCACCTGTGCTTCACGCCTTTTCTAGCATTCGCTATAGTCGGCAGGGATCTCATCGCCCAGAAATGTTGTCAAGACCCTTTTGGTTTATTCGCACAGGCTTTACCTTTAATTAAATAATAGTTGGTATATTAAGAAGCATAAAAAGTTCCTTTGAAAAATAAAACTAATATCTCCATCGCAGTCTTGATTCTGACTTTATTTTTTAGTTGTAGCCCAGGAAAAACTGAAGTGACGAAAGGGTTTTACATGTGGCAATCTGGATATCAAGGACATCATGTTAAAAATCAAAAACTATTGAATAAGTTCAATAGTGATCGACTCTATTTAAAACTTTTTGAGGTAAGTTATAATGATCAGGAAGGGGCTATTCCCTCATCAAAAACAAATGTGCAGCTGTCTGAATCACTCCTGGGGAATGCGGAAATTGTTCCATGCATATTCATCGAGAATCCCGTTTTACTTAAGTTAACTGCTACTCAGATTGAGGAACTAGCAGATAATATTCTGTTCCTGACAAATAAATATGTTTCTGAAGAAATTTTTATTGAACCGCTCAAGCAACATAAATTCAAAGAAATTCAGATCGATTGCGACTGGTCAAAAAAATCAAAGAAAAAGTACTTTAGCTTATTGCGACACATCAAAACAAAATCGAACAAAATCGTTTCTTGTACCATGCGACTGTATCCGTATAAATACAATAAAGAAATGGGAACACCACCGGTCGACAGGGTAATGCTTTTGTGCTACAATCTTCTGAACCCTGTTAACAACGTTGATAAGAATACGATTTTCGAATTAGAAGAACTCAAAAAATACATTGATATTGATGCCAGCTATCCGCTTCCAGTGGATGTCGCTCTCCCCGTCTATTCTTCAGGCTATCGCATAGAAAACAATAGATTTAGCGGAGTTTTTCACGCTGTACCTTCTCAGTTAGAAGGTGCGTTGGTACCTCTTGAGCAAAAACACCATTACGTTGTTAAGCAAGACACCTTCATTGAAAGATATTTCAATAAGGGTGAAAAATTAAAGATCGAACGAGTAAGTGAGTCAGACTTATTAGAAGCTGCGAAAATATTGGGTGAACATTTCAATGAAAAAGAGATGAATGTCGCATTATACCACTTAGATCACGAAGAACTAAAACAATATAATCATGAAATACTGGATAGTCTTTATACTTTTTTTGAGTAGCTTGTCTTCTGCTATTGCTTGTGGTCCATGGTATCCCTATGGTGAGGACACTCGTTTTTCCTTGCTCGACCCAGGTATGTTTGACAATGGAAGTTTTACAGATTTTTATTATTCATACGACAATTTTGGAGAAGCCTATGAATTTTCTGCTACTTCTGATCAAAACACGAATGATTGGTGGATACTTCTTGACAAAAAAGTTGAAAAAGAAATAGTATTCGAGGCTCTTTACGGACTGACGAGTGCCGATGTTGAACTCCGTAATAACAAAATGATAATTGAACTACTTTCATCAAAAGGGGATGATTATGTTGATTATCTCATCTTTGCAAAAAATCATTCTCACCTAAATAATCGCCGAGATTATTGGGAGCGAGATGAATCTTATCAAGATTCTGCCAGAGACGAAATTGCGAAAAAAGCACTCAAAAAGGCTAAAAGGTATAAAGACCCTTGGTTGAAAAGAAGATACGCATTTTTGGCACTGCGTTATTACTATTACAACAATGACGAATCAAGTGTGACAAGACTGTACAATCAATATTTTAAAAACCAATCTGAATGGGCCATCGATCGTTGGGCAGAGTATCATTATCTTCGTTATGAAAAAGATCCAGAGATTCGGAATTTTCGTGTTGCTCAATTGTTCAACAGTGTTCCTTCCAAACGTAGGCCACTATGGCGAATGCATTACGAGAACTTTCTTAAAGATGATGTATTACAACATGCTTCCAAAAACAAAGAGAAAGCAAATGTACTCAGCATGTACTCAATCCGAAACAGGGGAAGATCTCTAGCTGATTTAAAGAAAATCTATCAATTACATCCGACAAATAAGGTACTCAAAATGCTTGTTGTAAGAGAAATAAACAAGATAGAAAATTGGGTACTAGGCCCCAGAATAAATTCATTCAACCCTGTTATTCATCCAGAAGAATATGATTACAATGTTGAAGAGAAGATTGTAAATGAAGGAATATTAGAGGATCAAAAATATGCCATAGAAGTATTGAAGTGGTTAGAGAAAGAAGCTCTTGTACTCGATAAAGAGATGAGGATTGCATGCATCAGTACTTTAGCACTTATCACCAAAGATTTTGAGAAAGGAATTGAACTTTTGAAGGAGAGTTCCTTTGCATCTAAAGACTTGAGGACCTGGAAAACCAACATGTTAAACTTATTGAAAATCAACAGTCTTAAAAGTCCTACGTTAAAAGATATTGAACTGGAAAGAATTATAACTGCTGATTACACGCACAAGAAAGAATTTATCTTCGCATTGGGAAGAACTTTCGAATTCAAGGACAATCTAACGGCAGCATTCCTACTTTTTGCCAATATCAACAAAGACGACTTTTACTATACTTCTTTCTCATGGTCAGAATCCGATGGAACAACCGTTTATAACAAGGATTTTTATTCCAGAGCTTATGACTATTTTGATGCTAACTATTTGGCTGTAGAAGTTGAGAATTGTTTAGCAGCTATAGAAAAACTTGATAATGATGCGTACTATAAGTGTTTAACAAGCTATGTTTTATCGGACAAATGGAACTGGGTAGACTTAGTTGGAACAAAATACTTAAGAGAGGACAAACTGAAAAAAGCCGAAAAAATATGGAGGCAAGTACCTTCCGAATATTGGTCTTCGGATAGTCATAATTACAAAGAGTACCTTGATGCGAACCCTTTCTACGCAAACCTCTATTCAAGTCATAAACCTACAAAAGGTGACACCATAAAGTATAATAAACTTGAGGTTGTTCAGGAGTTAATCAGACGTATGGAACGCAGTAAAATATTAAAAGGAGATGATAAAGCCTTAGAATTATTTCACATTGCCAATTGTTATTTCAATATGACGCAATATGGAAATTCCTGGATGATGAAACGCTATTACTGGACGATCAATATCCATGAAACAATATATATTGATGACGCGGACTATAATCGATGCGTCATAGCAAAGAAATACTATTTAGCAGCTAAAGATGTTGCAAAGACTCGTGATTTTAAAGCTTTATGTCTGAGAATGGCTGGTAGGTGCGAATCGTATAACAAGCGGATGTCTACTGATTATTATGACTTCCAATCAAATAAATATGCAGATTACAACGATTATATTTTTGAGACCAATAGGTATTTTCAAGAGTTAAAGACTCAATATCCAGAAGATCAAGATCAATTAATTACGAATTGTTATTCATTTGATAGATATTATAATTCGATACGTTGATGATAGAAAAATATGATTCACAGTATATAAGCCAAAATCATTTTGAGAAGCTATTACTGATATTCTCGTTTTGATTGGGAAAAAGATAAAGAACTCATTTCCGGTTTATCGGGCAAAGAGAGATAAAATGAACTACACTACATCACTCCATAGTGATGTACTTACTTTCCAATACAAAAGTTAGCAAAGATATTACCCAACAGATCATCCTCAGTGATATCGCCGATAATGCTGGACAAATGACGTATAGCACTTCTGATGTCCATGGCTAGCAAGTCACCTGGGATCTGCATTTCAAGGGCCTCCTCTACCTTGTAAATGTCCTCTAACGCTTTAGAGAATGCTTCGTAGTGTCTGGCATTGATTACAATTGTATCACTTTCTGAAGCAAATTTCTGTACTTCTTCAGAAAGTTGATCCTTCAGTGCTTTTATTCCTTGTTTTTCTTTAGCCGAAATAGGTATGACAGGATAAGTCTCATCATAATCGGCATCGTCAAAGCCATTCAATTGATCTACCTTATTTGCCAATAGAACTATTGATAACCCTTCGCGTTGCAACTTTCCAAGATCTACCTGCACATCGGCTGGAGTCATCTCAACTGCATCAAAAACATACAGTAAAACATTCGACTTCCCTACTTCAGAAATCGTTCGCTCCACTCCTATCTTCTCGATTTCATCAGAAGCCTCTCGAATTCCTGCAGTATCAATGAATTTAAACAATACTCCATCAATTGTTAATTGCTCTTCAATCGTATCTCTAGTTGTTCCTGCAATATGAGAAACAATAGCTCTTTCTTCATTCAACAAAGCATTTAGTAAAGTTGACTTTCCTGCATTAGGTCGACCGGCAATAACTGTACTTATCCCGTTCTTAATCGCATTACCATAAGCAAAAGACTCTGTCAATTCAGTTAGGTGAGATTTCAATTCTTCAACTAAATCGTGTAACTCTTTTCTGCTGGCAAACTCAACATCCTCTTCTGAGAAATCGAGCTCTAGCTCAATCAATGATGCAAAATCCATCAATCGCTGACGTAAATGCTTGATATGGTCTGAATATCCTCCACGCATTTGATTCATTGCAATCTCATGTCCTTTCTTTGAGTCTGCTGAGATCAAATCAGCAATCGCCTCTGCTTGAGACAGGTCCATTCTGTCGTTGAAATAAGCACGCATGGTAAATTCGCCAGGGTTGGCCATTCTGCAGCCACTTTCTAGTAACAAAGCAAGAATCTGTCTTTGAATATAAACAGAACCATGACAGGCTATTTCAGTTGTATTTTCTCCTGTAAAGCTTTTTCCTTCTTGAAGCACAGTCACTAATACTTCATCGATGATAGCATTGGATTTATCTCTGATCGTACCAAAGTGTGCGGTATGCGAATCCACTTTGGAAAGATCTTTAGAAAACACCTTACTCGTAATCGAAAGTGCATCTTTCCCGGAAACGCGAATTACCGCTATGGCTCCCATTCCATTGGCTGTGGACAATGCACAAATTGTATCTTGATCAATTATATTCAATGCTAAAATTTTCCGCAAAGTTAGGTAAACTCAAGGAATAAATAGAATATTCAAATGTTGTCTTAAATCGAAATCGATAGTTGTTCCGGTTTCATAATGAAATCATTATTTTTACGCACATAAAGCTACATTATGAAAAACATTCTACTACTTATAACCGTCAGTGCTATAGCCCTTAATGTAAATGCTCAAACATGGTTTGAAGTTGGGCTAAAAGGAGGACCAGCAACAACTTTTTTAGTAAATGGTAATTTATTGGATGACACTCAATTCAATCCGAAATTAACTCCTACATATTTCTATGGAGCCAAAGTAGGAATTAACTTTGGTGAACATGATGGGATTGCTTTTCATGTTGGAATGTCTGAGGTTCGACAAGATTTTGTAAATGAGTACGAGCTTACTTTCTTTGATGAACGACGATTTAGTGCTCGTGTATTGGATATTGGTATGTTGTACCATAGAACACAAGAGTCTGGTTACTTTGAAGTTGGACCCAGAATTAGTCTTGTTCAGAATGCAACATTAAGTGATGATGGCGGTGAACCGTTTGACATTGCTGATCAAGTCAACAGCGCGTATTATGGAATGGATCTAGGATTCGGTTCTTATGTTATTGGAGGCGATAGACTCTCACTAATGATGGGACTTAGGTTTTCATATGGTATCAGTCCGATCATGGAAGACGAACGTCCGTTAACACCGATACTTGTTGACTATGAGGAGCGAAAATCTGTACATGTATTTAGCGCTATGCTTTGCTTCGAACTAAATTACTCTCTTGGGTACCTTGTTCGATCAACATGCGGGAATAGAAATACCTGGATCTCGTTCTAAATTTCTTTTTCGAACCACTTCCATAAATTGTCATTCGGAACTGGCGCAGTGATTTTGACTGGCTCATTTTTTATAGGATGCTCAAATGAAACTGCTCTAGCATGTAGGCTAATACTCCCGTCTTTATTAGAACGTTTTGCTCCATATTTTAAGTCACCTTTGATAATGCAACCAATATGTGCTAACTGTGTGCGAATCTGGTGATGTCTCCCTGTTCTCGGATCAATCTCTAACAATGTATATCGATCACTTTTAGCAATCAC
>CBFHJL010000017.1:0-39258 GCA_965656195.1 Brumimicrobium sp.
CAATTAATAGTAGAAATAGAAAAAGTGATTTCATTTTATATTAAAGTTTTTGTAAAATACCGTGTTTATTCAGCAGACGGTTTTTCCTTCCGTGAACTAGAAAAAGATCGAACCAATGCTTCGGCAAACCCTGAATTATCAATAATGAAAGAGGGAGAATCCAATTGGCAGATCTTTCAACAAAAGCTAGAATTGGCAGACCTGCTATGGGTCTTATTAAGGCGGTTGAGAATGCCCAGATTGTTGCCCAGATCAATATGATACGCATCGGAAGAAGTATAGCAAAAATGGCAACAACAAGATCCATATACCCTATCAATGGCATTAGGCCTCTTGCAGTCTCGTACTCAAATCCAGCTGTAGTTAGAAAACCGATCCAACTTGGCTCAACGGCTACTGCAAAAAGACCGTGACCAACAAAGGTACCTGCTATACCTAACCTCATCAAATACTGTCCCCAAATCGGCATAAAATTTCTTTACTGCAAAGGAACGCTGGTGGAGTTTTATTTACATTATCCAAAAATTAAGGCTGTGTAAATTTTATAAAAAGTCAGCTTAAAATACCATTTGTGCTATCCAAAATATCAGTATTTTCGTCCCAACATATTTGATTCAAATGGACTTATTAGAAACGATTGTTTTAGGAATTATTCAAGGATTAACAGAGTTTTTACCTGTTTCAAGTAGTGGTCATTTAGAACTGACGAAAGCGATTTTTGGTGGAGACGTAGTAGGTGAAGAAAGTATGATGACCACAGTTGTTTTGCACTTCGCTACTGCATTAAGCACGATAGTGGTATTCAGAAAAGATGTTGCTGAAATACTCGGAGGGTTATTCAAATTCAAGAACAACGAGGCGTTTAATTTTTCCATGAAGATCATTTTATCCATGATCCCTGCTGCTTTAGTTGGTTTTTTTCTCGACGATGTGATTGAAACATTTTTTGATCGTCAAATCCTTCTTGTTGGATCAATGCTTATACTTACTGGTGGCTTATTGTTTTTAGCGGATCGCGCAAAGAAAACAAATCAGAATGTGAGCTATCCAAAAGCACTGATTATTGGAATATCGCAAGCAATAGCAATCTTACCGGGGATTTCCAGATCAGGAGCTACAATCGGAACGTCAGTTCTCTTGGGAATAGATCGTGAAAAAGCTGCTCGATTCTCTTTCTTGATGGTTGTCCCTTTGATCTTAGGGAAAATGGCAAAAGATGTTTTGGACGGAGCATTTAGCGGAGAGTCAGTTCCTTTCCTTGAGTTGAGTATTGGATTTATCGCAGCATTTATTACTGGGCTAATTGCGTGTACTTGGATGATCAGCCTGGTAAAACGAAGCAAACTGAAGTGGTTTGCTATTTATTGTTTTATCGTAGGAATTATTGCTATTGTCTGGACAATAGTTTAACGTCCAGCATTTGAAAATGGTCTTCCAATTAAAAACATTGTAGGACGTTTACTTAGGTCAAAAGCGTTTTCTCTCCAATCGGCAATCGTCATCGTTTGAATTCGCTCAGTGGGTAATGTTAGATCACATGCGATACACAAAAATGTTGTATCCATACATTCATTCAAAAGATCCTCAAGCACATTCATATTACGATAAGGAGTCTCCATGAAGATTTGAGTTTGACCCGTTTTCGTTGCCGTTTTCTCAAAGTCTTTAAACGTTCCAATGCGAGGTTTTCGATCTCTTGGTAAATAACCATGAAAGACAAAAGACTGACCATTAAAACCACTTCCCATCAAACCAAGTAAGATTGAAGACGGTCCAGTTAAAGGACTTACAAAAACACCTTTTTGATGTGCATAAGCGACTAAATCTGCTCCAGGATCTGCAATTCCGGGACAACCTGCTTCAGAAATAATTGCTACATCATGCCCCTCTTTTATCGGCTTGATCATAGCAGGCAGTTCAGAAGGGTCGGTATTCTTATTGAGAATGTAAAATATACTCTCATCAATAGGAAAGGCTCTGTCTAATCTTCTCAAGTAGCGACGAGCCGTTTTAATGTTCTCTACCGCAAAATGACGTGTATTAATCGTCATTGTTTTGACTTCTTCAGGAATAACATGTTCCCAGTTATCTGAACCCATTGTTGTAGGAACAAGTAATAATCTACCTTTAGCCATTATTTGATTTAAATTCATTTATAAGTTGGTCCGTTGCATCATCTATTAAGTCGAATACGTGCTGAAACCCTTCATCACCACCAAAGTATGGATCTGGAACTTCCATATCCTCTCCTGGATGAGATAGATTTAGAAATAGATCGACTTTAGTGACATCTTCATCATTTCTCGCCAGTTTAATTACGTTTTCATAATTACTTTGATCCATAACGTAGATGCGGTCAAAAAGATCAAAATCTTCTTGTACGAACTGTCTTCCTCTCAATTCATCAATTGACAAACCATTTGATTTAGCCGTTGCTCTCATGCGCTCATCAGGAGCTTGACCAACGTGCCAATCCCCTGTTCCTGCCGAGTCTACCTCAACTTCAAGATTATGATCTTTTACTTTCTTTCTGAGCAATCCATCCGCCATTGGAGAACGACATATATTCCCCAAACAAACCATCAAAACCTTCATATCAAGTTGCTTTTTGTTTTTTAATAATCTTCCAGAATAATGCAGGAAAAAAACGTTTCAGCGTTACTGCCTTTATTTCCTTGTTGCCTATTAAAACTTCCTTCTTTTGCTTAACCGTCGCAGCCAACAATTGTTTTACACATTCTTCAACTGACATTCCGGTTTCCTGATTATGATCCATTTTACCATGCGTCGAACCATCTTCAGTTAGTGCATTTTTAGAAATTGGCGTGTTGATTTTTCCAGGGCAAGCAATCGTAACATAAATATTGTTCTTAGCCTCTTCTAGTAAAACACTTTCATAAAACCCATGCAAAGCATGTTTTGAAGCACTATATGCAGACCTCAAGTAAAACCCAAACTTACCAGCGATACTAGAGGTAACAATAATGTGTCCTGATTTCTCTTTTTGCATATGAGGCAATACAGCCTTAGTCAGTGCAATGTTACCGAAGTAATTAATCTCCATTATTCTCCGATCTACCTCCATAGCCGTAGATGCAGCCTCACTTCGTTGAGATACTCCTCCACTATTGAAGAGGTAGTCAATCTTGCCATATTTTTCAACAACTCTGTCCGTGAGTTCTTTAAAACCCACATTATCGTTCAAATCCATTTGAATTATGGTATGAAAATCATTGTGAGGAAGTTCACTCTTGATTACTTCTAGCTTATCTAAACTACGTGCAGACATAACAATCTTAGCACCAGCATCAGCCAATTGTCGAGTTAGTTCCTCTCCTATTCCTGAAGAAGCTCCTGTAATCCAAACCACCTTATCTTGAAAGGAATTCATGATCACAAAAGTAGAGAAATCCGATGAATTCTATCCATTTGCCTTAAAAAAGAAAAAGTTATCTTTGCTTCTCTTTAGAAGGTTATGAAAAACGATTTATTAAATAAAAGAAAGGTAGTCTGGTCAACAATATTTGTGTTGATTATCCAACTACTAGGGATCCAATCTGAAGTCCTTTCGCAGAGCAAAGAGGATTACTCTGCAAAAAATCAATTTTACATATATTGGGGATATAATAGGAGTGCTTACACAAAAAGTGACCTTACTTGTGTTGGAGATGGTTATAATTTTACGATGAATGACCTCCAAGCCTCAGACAATCCTGAACGCTTTAACCCTAAAGTTTATTTTAATCCTAAAAAAGTCACTATTCCTCAGTTTAACGTTCGAATGGGCTATTACTTCAATGATCATTGGGGTATTTCTTTGGGATATGATCACATGAAATATGTCATGAATAATAATCAACGTATTTTCCTTACTGGCCATATCGATGAGGAGATAGGAGCAGAATGGAGTGGCGACTATCAAAACGAAGAGCTATTTACAAATAATACTTTTATTCATTATGAAAATTCAGATGGACTAAACTATATGCGCGTTGCATTGGATAGGGTTGATAGACTATTAAGCTACGGTAAAAAAGATTGGTTTCAGTTAGAATCTCAGCTATCAATTAGCTCAGGTTTTATTCTTTCATTCAACGACTTTAACTTTGCAGGACAGTTTGATCGCAAAACAGTATCTATATCTGGTATAGGTATTTCAGTTCATTCTGGATTAAGAGCTCTGTTTGTGAATCATTTTTTTATTCAAGGAAATTTATCCGCTGGATTTATTAATCAAATCAAAGTTCAAACTCGACCCAATGATAAAAGCAGTTTCGCCTTTCAAAAATTTGGCTATATCTCCCCTGAATTAGTTTTTGGATGGAAAGGCAATTTGAAAAGTAAGAAAAAGTAGGTTTATAATCTTTTTCTTACCAAATCTTCCAAGCAGTCAATAAATCTTGGGTGATCATTAGTGCTTGGCACAAGTTGAACTTTTTCACCTCCTAATTTTTCAAAATCCTCTTGATACTCCACTCCTATCTCCACCAGTGTTTCTAAACAATCCGCAACAAATGCTGGACTGAATGCGAGTACTTTCTTTGCACCTTCATGCGCCCACTCTTCAATCACTTTGTCCGAAAACGGTTTCAACCATTTTTTATCAAGACGTGACTGGAATGCAACAGTATAATCACTTTCCTTTAAGCCAAGTTTCTCGGCAATTAAACGAGTGGTTGCATAACACTGAGCCTTGTAGCAGTAGCGATTCTTATCATTGATCTCTGTTTCACATGGTTGATCTTCACACAACCCATCATCATATACTTTATCTACATGACGATCTGGTAATCCATGATAGGAGAACATAATTCGATCATATTCACTAATATCAAACTCCTTTGCCCTTTTTACTACTGCATCAATATAAGCTTCGTGATTGTAAAAATCTGATATAATAGAAAGCTCAGGAATAACCCACCATTTACGAATGATTCTCATTGCTTTATCTATTGCTGACCCTCCCGAAGCACTAGCGTATTGAGGAAAAAGAGGAAGAATAATAATCTTATCATAATTCAACTTACGCATCTCATCAAGGACTTTTTCCATTGACGGGTTTTGATAACGCATTGCCATATGAACAGTAACATTATCATCACTCAAGCGTTCCTGCAATAATTTAGTCTTACTCTCAGTATATGTTAAAAGAGGAGATTCATTACCACTCAACTCCCAAAGTTCTTTATAGATCTTAGCTGACTTTGGAGCACGAAAAGGGACAATGATTCCATTTACCAATATCTTTCTAGCTAACCAAGGTAAATCAATAACGCGTGGGTCATTTAAAAACTCTGTTAAATACCTGCGTACATCACCAACCTTTGGACTATCTGGAGTCCCTAATTGCAACAATAAAACACCTGTCTTTTTCATATCTATTGATCTAACTACTATCTCACTTTCTTAAAAACAGAACAAAGATAGAAAGGTTTATCGGGAAAGTTTTAAAACATAAAAAAACCTTCTCCATCATATTTTGGAAAAGGTTCTCTTTGTAAAGAATAAAAATTACTTCTTTATGAACTTCAATGTTTTAACACTTCCATTCTGAGTTAATTTGAAAAAATAAACTCCCTTTTGAAGACTTGAAATATCGAAGTTTGAGATTAGTTGATTGGTCTTTCCAGACTCTACAACATTGCCCATCACATCAATAATTTGATACTCTGTATTCTTATCCGTTCGGAGATATAATTGATCTTCAGTAGGGTTAGGATATATCTTGCTATAAGATTTAAATTCCTCTGCAATACTAACATCTCCTCCATTAAAAGATAAGTCATCTAAGTGTAACACTGTGCCTGGGTTATTTCCTGCAACAGCATACAATAAAACACTATCAGGAGTACTGGAAAGATTAATTGGAAGGGTAAATGAAGTATATGAAGCATTTGCAGTAAAAGACTGATAGTTACTAGCAAGCATAGCACCGTTATTATAGAACTCCACAAGCAATCCGCCACCTGTATCTAGATTAGAAGGAGCGTACTTGTAAGCCCCAGACAATTCATCTGGCATTGCTTCATACGGGGCAGGTATAAAAGGGTTCATACTTTGAGCTTCTATTTGACCTAAAGAAACGACGCCAGATATTGTATCCTGATTCTGTGGTTCAAATAAAACTGTCAATTCTGCAGCAAATGAACCACTTGCTGCATCTGTAGTTTTTTGAACATTTGCCGGTAAACCACTAGACACAAGTAAATCATTTAAAGTATTCCAGTTATCTGCGACTTCAACTTCAACTGAACTCCAGTTTTCCAAGCTAGGATCTGGAAGATCAGTGGTTGCTGAACCACCATTATACATTTGAACATTATCCACCCACGCGGTTGAACTTGGTAAAGGCTCAAAATCATCAAAAGGATCACCTAGAATAAAACCTATAAATAATTCATCCTGTGACACCGTGCTTACGCTAATACTTCCTTGTGTCCACGAGTTAACCTGACCATACGCTGCAGGATATAATTCCATACCCAATTGCGTCCCTCCATTATAACGAACAATTAATAAGTAAAGCGTATCATCAGTTGCTAAATCCGACTTGTATTGATACTGAACCTCATCAAAGTCGTCCGTATAATTAATTCCTCCGTCAGGTCCATTTCCTCCTACTGAACCATGAAAAACATAACCGAACAGAGTATCTTGGTCATTAGGACCTGAAGTAACAGCTTTAATTTGAGCTGAATAGTCACCATGACCAGCATCAGTTGATTTAAATACTGTAACAACACCAGGTTGATCAGTGTTTGAATCCGTCCAATCATCAAGAGTATCAGATAACGTTTGATTCGTCCAGTTCTCAAAATCTCCGTTTTGAATCTGTCCAAGTTGCCCATGCGCAAAGAAGAGCATGGCTACTCCAATTACTGTAAATAATAGTTTATTCATGAGAAATTAATTTAAATTATTTTAACGAATTTAAGATGAAGCAAACTGATAGCCAATGACTTTTGTCATATATGAAACGTTTTAATATCATCTGAATTTTTACTAAATTCATTTACTTTATTAAGATATTTCTTACTTTTCCTACTGATGAAAACACAAGTAGATCGAATTATAAAACATATCGCATTGATTACACTCGTATTATCCGCTGTGATAATGGGATATATTATTTACGAATTATCGATCACTAAGAATGAAGTTGCTCAGTCTCTGGTAGAAAAGACTATAGAAAAAACACAGCATAAACTTGAGGACTTTTTTATACCTGTTAAAAAACAGCTAATTACGAGTGCAATACAGGCTCAAATGAAGCCAATTCAAGAGTTTGATCAAACTGATTATAACAAACTTTTTGTTCCCATCATAGAAAATTATGATCAGATTTCATCGCTAGGTATAGCAACAAGTGAAGGTTTCGAACATGATATAATTTTAGGAGAAGAGGATGAGTGGTTTTCACGAGAAATTGATATTGACAACAAAGGATTCATTGAATATTGGAATGCATACAAAATTAACGGAAATAGAGTCCATATAGACTCCATTTGGACGGATACTGCTAAGCACGATCCTCGAAGTAGACCCTGGTTTACTGGGGCTGACCATCACTTAAAAGATGTACATTGGACAGACCCTTACCTTTTTAACACAAACAGACTGCCAGGGATAACCGTCTCTAAAGCTTGGATAGATCCCTACAACGATAGTCTACATGTAATTCTCGCATTAGATTTGACACTTGAAAAAATCAATGACTTTACGCACCACCTTCATCCAACTCCAAATGGTGAGGTATTGATTACCACAAAGAACAAAGCTTTTATTATTGGAGCGCCTCATAATTCTAAGATCAAAAAAGAAGTAAACAAAACTCTATCAGCAACCGATGACATCAAACAGGAAGAGTTAAGAATTGTTCTAGATCGTGAAGGTGAAGATCCATTTCAATTCGATTCTGGTGGCGACCACTGGTGGGGGGTGTGTAAAGAATTTAAACTCAGCGAAAATCAATCGTTTATGATTCTCATTGCATTGCCTGAAAGTGACTTTCTAAAGGAGTTAAATGAATCTCAAAGATTAATGTCGGGGGGGTTTATTGGAATATTACTTCTAACTTTCCTAATCATGCGAAGTCATAACAAACAGGTAAAAAGTCAAAATCTACTTCGCAAAAAGAATGAAGATATAAACTTTAAAAACAAATTGATTTCTCACAAGAATAAAGAGATTGTTGATTCTATTAATTACGCTAAACGGATACAAAGTGCGATTTTGCCACCCGAAAGACTTGTGAAGTCTTATCTGGATAATTCATTTGTTCTTTATATGCCTAAAGATATTGTAGCGGGAGACTTTTATTGGATGGAACATATAGGGGACACAATTCTATTCGCTGCTGCCGACTGCACTGGACACGGTGTACCCGGCGCAATGGTTAGTGTGATGTGTCATAATGCACTAAACCGAAGTGTGAAAGAGTTCAACCTAAAATCACCAGAGCTTATACTCAACAAAACTAGAGAGCTCGTTCTAGAAGAGTTCGCGGAAAGTGAAGATGAAATGAACGATGGAATGGATATTTCTTTATGTTCATTAAATAGAAAAACGAAGGAACTGCTGTGGTCTGGCGCAAATAATCCACTTTGGATCATTAAAGAAAATAACGAAATCATTAATGAAGTTAAACCCGATAAGCAGCCAGTAGGAAGACACAGTAAACCGACTGATTTCACTTTGCATAGTATAAAATTGAAAAAAGGCGATACAATCTATATTTTTACTGACGGCCTTCAAGACCAATTTGGTGGGCCAAGGGGCAAAAAATTCAAACCTACACGTCTAAGAAGTCTATTCTTATCGATATGTAAATTACCACTGAAGGAACAACGCGACAGAATACGAGATGAATTATCGAATTGGAAAGGCAATCATGAGCAAGTAGATGACATCTGTATAATAGCGGTAAAAGTTTAATTCTTAAGGATTCTTATTTTTGCAGTCATGCTTTCAAAAAAAACCAAATATGGAATCAAGGCGCTAACCTTCATGGCTAGGTCAAAAAATGACAGTCCTGTTCAGGTTGCAGTGATTTCTAATAACGAAAACATATCTCACAAATTCTTAGAATCGATATTACTTTCTTTGAAAAAAGCTGGAATATTAGGATCAAAAAAAGGCAAAGGAGGTGGATACTATCTACTAAAAGATCCCAGTGCCATTCTCATGAGTGACATAATACGCTTGTTAGAAGGACCTATTGCAATGGTACCTTGTGTAAGTTTAAATTTTTATGAAAAGTGCGAAGACTGCCCCGATGAAGATAAGTGTAGCGTTCATCGATTAATGCTTGAGGTTAGGGACAGTACTCTCAGTGTACTCAAGAATAAAACTTTAAAACAATTAGTTGGAGAGTCAAAATAAATTCTTTTCCAGTTCTGCTTTCTAAAAAGAAATATTCTCTTAATTTTGCATTCCCTACTTAACCGATAGGGTATATAACTTTAGAAATGATTTTAGACCAGTTCATACGTCAAACAAGAATTAAAGACAAAGAAAAAGACGGCAGTGACCGTCCCATTCGTAGTATTGTAAAAACAGTAAGCTGGAGAATTGTCGGCACCCTAGATACTATCACTATATCTTGGCTATTGTCTGGAGAAATGGCTCTGGCGTTCTCAATTGGGTCTATTGAACTATTAACAAAAATGATCCTATACTTCTTCCATGAGAGAGCATGGAATCAAGTAAAATGGGGTAAATAATTGAAATATGGATATTCAAGAATTAAATAACACTTTAAAGAATTATAGTCCAGTACAAATAGTTGAATGGGCACTAAAACAAAAAGGCAAGGCTGTTATTACTACAAACTTTCGTCCTTATGAGGTTGCCATTCTAAGTTTAGTTACCCAAGTAGATCCATCGATAAAGGTTATTTGGTGTGACACAGGTTACAATACACCTAAAACCTATCGACATGCCCATAAATTGATTAATGATTTAAATCTTAATATCGATATTTACGTTCCTCAACAATCTGTTGGTTACAGAGATATAACATTGGGAATACCTGAAGTAGATACTGAAGATCATAAGATATTCTCAGACCAAGTGAAGCTTGAACCTTTTCAAAGAGCCATGAAGGAGCATAACCCAGATATTTGGTTCACAAATTTACGCAAAGGTCAGACTGCTTTTAGAGATTCCATTGACATACTCTCTTTAGGTGGAGACGGAGTCTTGAAGGTAAGCCCTTTTTATAATTATTCAGATGAAGAATTAGATCTATACCTTAAAAAACATGATCTTCCCAATGAATTTGAATATTATGACCCTACCAAAGCCCTTGCAAATAGAGAGTGTGGAATACATGGTTAGAATAGACTTTTAAAACACACCTAAATTATTGAATGATGCTTGTTACTTTCAGTTCCATTTTGAGATATAAATGTCTCAGATAGCTATAAAAAATGTATATTTGAGAGCGAAGTTTAAACTGAAATGCACTCTTTATGGCACTTGATAAAATAGGAATAGCTAAACGAATTTCTCAGGAAATAGAAAATGGATATTACGTAAACCTAGGAATTGGAATTCCAACTCTCGTTGCGAATTATGTTCCAGATGACATGGAAGTAGAATTTCAATCCGAAAATGGTATCCTTGGCATGGGCAATTATCCTTTTGAAGGAGAAGAGGATGCTGACCTTATAAATGCTGGAAAGCAAACAATAACTGCTAAACCTGGTGCTGTTTATTTTGACTCAGCGACTTCATTTGCCATGATTAGAGGTAATCATGTTCAGCTTACAGTGCTCGGTGCAATGGAAGTTGCTCAAAATGGTGATATTGCCAACTGGAAAATTCCCGGTAAAATGGTGAAGGGAATGGGTGGTGCAATGGATCTCGTAGGATCTGCTGAAAACATAATAGTGGCAATGATGCACACGAATAAAAAAGGCGATTCTAAACTCCTCAAAGAATGCACATTACCGCTCACTGGGGTTGGCTGTGTGACTAAGATTGTTACAAATCTAGCCGTACTTGAAGTTAGAAATGGAAAGTTTTATTTACTAGAACGCGCACCAGGAGTTAGCGTTGAAGAAATTGAAGCTGCTACAGATGGTGATTTAGTTGTGGAAGGCAATATTCCGGAAATGAATATTTAAGGTAAAACTTGATAGATGATAAACAAACTTTCCATTCTTATCCCTGCTTACAATGAGGAGGATACAATTATAGCTATTCTGACAAAAGTACTTGAAGTTCAGCTGAGAGACGAGGTTCAAAAAGAAATAATCATTGTCAATGATTGCTCTAAAGATAAAACTGTCGAGCTGATTGAAAGATTCATTATAGAAAATCCAAAAGCCGATATTCAACTTTTCTCTCAAGAGAAAAACAAGGGTAAAGGTGCAGCTATAAATAGAGCAATACAAGAGTGCTCGGGAGACTATCTCCTTGTTCAAGATGCTGACTTAGAATATGATCCAGAGGAGTACAATCATTTGTTAAAGCCTGTTTTTATGGACGACGCAGATGTAGTATATGGCTCAAGATTCATGGGGCATCAGCCGCATAGAATTCTTTTCTTTTGGCATTCGATTGGAAACAAATTCCTTACTCGACTAAGTAATATGATGACTAATTTGAATCTTACAGACATGGAAACATGTTACAAATTAATTCGAGCTTCAATTGCAAAGGATATTAAGATCAAAGAGAATAGATTTGGAATTGAACCTGAAATCACTGCAAAGTTGGCCAAAATCAAACGGATTAAAATTTATGAAGTAGGTATTTCTTACTACGGTCGAACTTATGAAGAAGGTAAAAAAATTGGATGGAAAGACGGCTTCAGAGCTATCTGGTGTATCATCAAATATAAATTCACCAACTAGTATCGTCGCTTTTTGAACAAGGCATGATTCAAGTTTCTATAAACTACCGAGAACTCTAACGTTCCTCCTCGATGAGAATTCCTCAGAGGAGATACGGTTGCGTCATAAGACAACCCGAATTTAAAACCTTTCCAATCGAACATCACAGTTGGTATTATAGCATCGTTAGCTCTGTAATAGATTCCAGCAGCAAAATATGAAGCTTGTTTCAACGCAGTAGTTTTTGTGCCTTCTGACAATCTGTAGCGACCAAGTCCTCCTAAAATGATTTGTTGTTGTGGACCTTGAAAAATAGCAACTACGTTTGCATCAACACTCCATTTAGAACCACTTATATCTTTAACAACGGAAGCATGTCCGACGAACTTTCGATATATAAAATCATTGGCAAGTCCATTATATCGAACAGTGGGCTGATTCACATGAAATACAGCAAAACCAGCTTGAATCTGAAGATCCTCATTTCTAGCAAATGTGCTATTATTTGCATCATATAAGTAGTTTATTCCGAATGACATGTCGAAATAATTATTGGACTGCAATGTTGTAGACTCCCCATTCGCCAAAGTCGGGTCAAAAGTCTCACCGTTCCATTGATCAGCAAAAACCAAAGAATTCATATCCCCTCCTCTATAACCAACACCTCCCTGTAAACCTGTGGACAGCTGATGCCCTCCTCCCATCGGAAGAATACCTGAAAGGCTAAGCATACCTTGCTTTCTACCGTAATTCGCATCTCCTCCGATGTCATTCCAAAACATCACACCTAATCCAAGATGAGCCTTATCATTTGCTCTTGACTTAAAGAAATTCACATCTGCAGCAATAGCTGTGGTCTGAAACTGCGTGTTAGAACCCAACCATTGAGATCTGTGACTAATGGAAACTCTTTCCCAACCGTTATAAACTCCAGTTACTCCGGGGTTTATCCATAATGGGTTTTGGGCAGTTTGTGAAAAATGAATATCCTGAGCCTCCGAAAGAAAAACAGAAAAAACGAGGAATGATATGATCAATAAGAACTTCATCATCTTATCAACGTTACATTTCCACTAATTTGACTTTCCGTTCCATCATCATAGGTTACCAGAACGGCATATGCATAGACTCCTGTATTCAGATAGTTTCCATTGAACATTCCATCCCAAGAAAAGCCCTTCTCAGAGGAGGAATAGACTTGGTTACCCCAGCGATCAAAAATACGTATTGAGATGCCTGCTACATTGTAACCAATCTTACCTGAAAAGAAATCATTATGACCATCTCCATTCGGCGAAAAAGCATTAGGCAAATGAACACCATCTAAACCCTCTATCACTGGATCTTCATCTTCAATAAAAACTGCTGTAATGTAATCCGCACCCTGTAAGTCAACACTATTTGTGTCTTCTTCATCGGGAGCATTTAACGGCCCAACGTCATATTCCCAGTGACTGAAAGTAAAACCAGGATTCGCAGAAGCCTTAAGCAAGGTTTCTATATTTCCAAAATACTCAGCATTCCAAGGAAATCCAGGAGCCCAAATCGAATTTACTTTTACTTCTCCCCCACCAATTGGAGTAACGTCTACTGTAAGATCGTATGGACCTACGAGATTATAACAATCAACTAGACCGTCATTAATAGCCTGACATCTAGCATAAATAGAATCTCTGAGCTTTTGAACAGCAGCAGCATATCCTGGCTCTGTTCCTCCCCAAACCTGAATCTGTCTAGGCATTTCATCCGCAAATGTATTAAGCATCGAGTCCAGTAAAGGGATGGTATAGTCACATGAAAAATAGGTGTTATTTAAATCTATATACCGAGTTTTGTAAAACTGAGAAACCACATCACTTTCATTAATCAACTTCGAAAGAATCATTGTATGACCTTGCCCTCCAGGATCTGGAAGATTTTCAACATTACATGGATCAGCAGAAGAAGACTCATCTGGAATCCCTGTATAATTGACATAATGACCAAAGCAAGCATCCATATCCCAAAGGGTATAGCGCCACTTCTTTTTAGTCTCAGCTGGATTTCTACCTCTCCACCAAGCGGTATTCCAATCCAGCCAATCTTTCGAAACTATGAATGAATTTAACACAAAATAATCAACAAGGGAACGCCAATTATAAAGACTATCTACGTAGTTAAAATTAGCAGCGACTCCCATATTGTTATTCTGAATGTAATTCACCAGTGCATCCCAATCAGGCTGAGCATCAGGATCACCATATTCTGTCCACGTCCCACCCCACGTTTTCAAAAACTGAATTCCTTGTTCATTTTGACCGTAAAACTCACTTTGATTGTAGTAATGTTCAATAAAATTATGGTCATCATATTTCTCTCTGATTTCATATACCCCCCAATACTCTCCATTCAAATACAAAACACAGGGTCTCCATGTTCTTTCATCTAACCTTAGACCAGCATGCTGGGATAATGTTTGTACAAAGGCATCACGAATATAAGCTCCATCCTCTGCCGGGTAGTTATCATTTGCTCCTGGTTTGAAAATGATTCTTTTAAAGTCTGTCCTAGCCTTATTTGGAAAGATCTGGTGGTTGATTTTATGGTTATCGCCGAATTCATCTCTAACAATGTAATCAAATCCTCTTTGGTCATAAGCCCATGAATCGTTACCATGTTTATTGAAAGAACCAATTGCTGCTTCAATGAATGAACCATCTTCCTCAAAAAGTTCTAGATGACCAGCAGGTTCAAAGCTTCCACCATTCCCATTGGCGACAAGATCAAAAACGCCCATACCTGCTACAGATACAACGGGTAAATCGTGTGTCTCATCGATAAAATATGTTCTAGAAACAGAAATGCTTGGTTCTTGTGTTCCGAAACTCATCGCTGTAATAACCGCAGTATTCGTAATATTAATAGGTCCCGAATACAATGTCGAAACTACCGTTGGAATTGAACCATCAAGAGTATATCTTACATCTGCTCCTGCTGGCACATTGATTTCAATATTTTGTGGTCCAACATAAAAACCAGGTGCTTGAATAAAAGCTGGGCGATCCATATAGAAATCTGTCCCACCCGCGTTTGGTGCATTCGGAGTCGGCACAGGAAATAGTGACCAAGTATTTGCAGCATCTGTAGTTCGACCGAAAGAGTGGTCTTCCTTCGTTAATTTATTCGCTAAATGAACACTATCTACAACATTACCTCCTGGGTTTGAAAGAATGACCCATTCCCCATTAGTTTGAGAAAGTTTGAATCCAGGGTGAAGCTCTCCCGGCAATGTGGTATTTCGAGCAGAGAAATATACCATTAAACGACCTCCTGCTTGAATAGAAGTTCCAGCCGGTACTTGCCATTTTATCAAATTAGTCGACCTATCAGATAGATAATAACCCGAAAGGTCAACTGGTGCAGCTCCAACATTTAATAACTCGGCAAAATCCTCATTCTCACCAAAACCATCTTGTATGATTGTTCTATTTGAACAAGAAACTTCATTAATTACTACTTGCGCCTGAATTGAAAAAGCAACGAAAACCAGAAGAAGAAAAACGAACTTCATTTAACTAGTATTTATTTAAAATTAACATTAATTTAATGTTTGACCTAATTATTGACTAAATTTAGGATCGTAAGGTTGCGTCATGCTCAGAATATTTTAACTAACTTATATTAATACGACAAGAATATGAAATTGAACTATCTATTTTTATTTGCTCTTTTAATTCCGTTCGTTTACTCATGCAAAAAAGTTGAAGGTCAAGGCGGGTCTACAGAAATTGTGGGGAAAGTTATTATTAAAGATTATGATGCATTTGGAGATTTGATTGCTGAATATCCTGCTCAAGATGAAAGGGTGCATATCATTTATGGCACTGAAACAAATCATTATGATGATGATTATGATACAAGTTTTGACGGTTCTTATAGGTTTCAGTTTTTAACAAAAGGAACTTATCAGGTTTTTGTTTATCAAAAATGTAATAGCTGCCCATCAGGAGAGGAGGCTGTAATAGAAGTGATCACAATCGATAACAATAACTCTACTGTAGTTGCTCCGGATTTGATTATTGAGAAATGAGAAGCATAGTATTGGCAATATTGCTCATTGGGGTTTGTTTTCCTGCTTATTCACAAAATAGATTATGGCTTTCAACTGGTGTTGAGACTTCTATTTTCACAAAAGACTTAGAGGTTCAGGCAAGTTTCAACACTCGCTTCTACGATCATGGGCGATATGATAAGTTGTTTCCTGAATTTTCTGCTAAATATAAAATAGCAGATTGGCTAGATGCAAGTCTCGATTATCGATGGGTCTTTAATCAATCGAGAGTCAGTTATGAACGAACACGTAGTCACCGAATGAATTTTAACACCGAGCCCAAGGTGGAGTTTGGACGGTTTAAATTCGAAACACGATTGCGACTTCAATATAGCTTTCGACGCTTTGGTGCTAGCTCTCGCTACGAACCTGATTTCGACAATGCTTTTCGAATAAAATCTGTATTAAAATACAACATTGATAATTTCAAGGTTGATCCTCAAATTGAGAGCGAGTGGTACTATAACACTAATCAAGGGCAAGATGGAAGACAATTCGTGAAGTATCGTTTTTCACTTGGAGTTAATATAAACCTACCTAATGATCACGAACTATCAATAAAATATAGATACGACTACGAATTTAACATTGGAAACCCAGGACGATTTCACATCTTGAGTGTCGGTCATAAGTTTGAAATAGATAGAGAAGAGTATAGAACTGGTCTTTAATCGACTACTTCACTCTTAACCCTATATCAAGAATATCGTCAATTCTTTCTTGCTGTGTAGCATTAATAAACTGAAACATATAGTCTCCTTTTAAAGGAAAGTGCTTAGCTGCAAAGCGAACCTCAGTTTGAACAACAGTTCCAGAAACATTTCCAATCCAAGAGCCATCAGGTCTTGCCAAAGGAAGCTTTTGTGCTACTTTGGAGGTCGATCCATCAGGTGCTGTTGATAGAATATATACCCAGAGATTACTGTAGGCATAATCCGTAGTTGTTCTCAATGAAACGTTAAATTGAAATCTGTTCGTTGTATCTTCAACGGGAACAGTGAATACCGCTGTATCCGACTTTTCCCATTGTTGATCATCAAAGCTATACACATCATCATAGTATGCCTTCTCACCACAACTAGACAAAACAGCTAGGATAATAGAAAACAATACAAAGAGAACATTATTTTTCCTTGTTATCATTTGGCTTATTTGGTTTTCCATTACCTCCTTCTTTTTTACGTGGTGGTCTTCTTCGTTTTTTATTTCCTTGCGGTTTATTTTTCCTAGGAGAGTTATTCTTTTTTTCCCCGTCGGAATTATTAGCTTTAGGTTTATTCGAATTACCCTTTGACTTTTGGTTATTCGGCCTACCTTTGCTATTGTTTGGATTGCGACGCTTTCCTTTTCGTTTCTTTTTCTTTTTAAAGTTTTGATCAAAACGATTAAGATCATCTTCTCCAGCAGCATTTGAATAATCAGGAGTTTCAATCTCGACACTTACCTCAAAATCTTTCAAATCCGAAGGCTTCTTCCCGTCTTTATTTAGAGCAATGATTTCTTTCACTCTATCGGGAGACAAGGCTATCAAACTAGGTCCAGAAACGGCTTCAGTTTGATGGAGATACCACATTAAACCTTTGAAGACGTCTGTTTTGATATGAATCCCTATTCCCTTCTCGGTCTTCAACCTGATGTCCGTAGAAGGAAAATCCTTCAAAGCATCCATGTACATGTCTAACTCATAGTTTAGACAACACTTCAGCTTACCACATTGTCCTGCTAATTTCTGAGGGTTCAAAGATAATTGCTGATATCTCGCTGCACTTGTAGAAACAGATCTGAAATCTGTTAGCCATGTTGAACAACATAACTCTCTACCACATGATCCAATTCCTCCTAAACGAGCTGATTCCTGACGAGCTCCAATCTGGCGCATTTCAATTCGAACTTTGAACGCGTCAGCCATATCCTTTATCAACTGACGGAAGTCTACTCTTCCTTCAGCAGTGTAATAGAACGTTGCTTTCGATCCATCTCCCTGGAATTCAACATCAGAGATTTTCATAGCAAGATTTAATCTAATTGCCATTTCTCTTGAGCGGTGCATTACCTCGTCCTCCCTTTTTCGAGCGGCCACCCACTTGTCAACATCCTCCTGAGAGGCTATTCTTATAACTTTTCGTGCTTCGTGCACTTTAAAATTCGGCGCTTTTTTCTGAAGCTGTATTCTGGTGAGCTCTCCTACAATCGAAACAACCCCGACATCATATCCTGGGCTTCCCTCAACTACAATCACGTCACCCACACTGAGTGACAAACCTTTTAAGTTCCTAATAAAGGACTTTCGGCTATTCTTAAATCGTACTTCTATTATATCGAATTGACTTTTCCCATTAGGTAGCTGCATATTTGCCAACCAATCGAAAACGCCTAATTTATCGCATCCACCAGAACTACAGGTCCCGTTATTTTTGCAACCGCGAGGAGTACCTCCTCCACTGCCACAACTTGAACATCCCATAGTCTTGTATTTTTTTCAAAAATAATAAATATACAGGAGAAGATTACATAAATAAATGATCATTGTCCCCTACCCACTCATTCCAATAATTTAAAAGACATGTCTCAAAAAGTTTAACATAATTTAGAAAACTAATTTTCAAGAAGAAGGAATTATAACTAACTTTGTATTTCAAAGTACTTTACATGGAAAAAGAAAAGCATTTAAAAGATTTAGCTGACATTAAAGAAATAATGGGTCGATCGACACAATTTATTTCTCTTAGTGGATTGTCTGGTATTCTAGCCGGCCTATATGCTTTACTAGGATCATTATTCGTTTTTAAACTCATTGAAGACCACAAGCAATCTTATATCACTATCGAAAGCTACACATTCAAAATGATTTTACTGACTGCATTGACGGTGCTTATCTCCTCAGTCTTAACAGCTTTTATTCTCACCTATAAAAAAGCAAGGAAATCAAAAGAGTCACTTTGGAATCCAGTATCAAAAAAGATGTTATTTAACTTTTTGATTCCCTTAATCACAGGAGGAGTTTTTATAATGCTTCTTATCAAAAATGAAATCTATGGTTTAATTGGGCCCGTAACCCTTATTTTTTATGGCTTAGCATGTGTAAATGCTAGTAAATATACTTTGAGAGATATACACTATCTTGGAATATCTCAAATAATTCTTGGCTTATTAGCAACAGCCTTTCCTGGAAATTCATTGTACTTTTGGTCATTCGGATTTGGAGTTCTTCATATTTTTTATGGAACATTAATGCACTTTAAGTACGACAGAAAAGGTAAGTAGTGAAGGATATTTTAAAAAACATAAATAAAGTTTTCGATCATCGAATACGACTTGCAATAATGTCTGCATTAATGGTAAATACCTATATGGATTTTAAGTCCTTAAAAGAACTCCTAGGCGTTACTGATGGGAACTTAGCCAGTCATGTTAAGGCACTTGAAAAAGCAAACTTTATAAATGTTGAAAAACAATTCATACGCAAGAAACCGAATACCCGTTATAGGGTTACAGATACTGGTCGAAAAGCATTTAAAGATCATCTCGCAGCACTTGAAGAACTCTTAAAGCAAGAGTAATTTTTTTAACCATATACTTTGTAATTCAAAGTACTTTTAATTTAATAATTATGATAGAAAAAAATGATCAACAAGAAGAGAAGCCAAAAAAGAACTTCCTTCAGATGAAAACTGTTCAACTTGGACTCGTACTCCTATTAGTTTTACTAATGTTGATCCCCTTGAGTTTTGTTCAAGACCTCACCTTCGAGCGTAAAATTCGTCAAGAAAACGTCAAACGAGAAATCTCAAAGAAATGGGGGGAAGAAGTCAAATTTTACGGCCCTATTCTCAAGGTGCCATATGAGAAAAGTTTCAAAAAGAAAAAAAAGAATAAAGAAGGAGAAATCTTCTATGTAATTGAAAAAGAAACACATCATGCATATATCCTTCCTAATGAATATGATGTCGAGGCAAATATTGAGGCGAACAAAAAACATCGCGGTATTTACGATGCAGTAGTTTATAAAAGTGACTTTGATATTAAAGGTCGTTTTGACCTAGACAACTACAAGAAATATAAAGTTCCTCTGACTAGTTTTAAATGGGAGAATGCTCAACTCATTATGAAAACAACCAACCTGAAGAGTATCAGAAATAATATCAATGTTTCACTCGATAGCAAAAGCTATGATTTCCAACCGTTATATGAAGGTGGTTCGCAATGGCTTCAGTCAATGGAGACTCAGGAAATTAGTATTCAAGATACCGCAAACAAAAAAAGATTTGTTGATTTCGAGGTTGACATCTCCTACAATGGAAGCGAGTCAGTCAAAATGGTTCCGATAGGAAAAACATCGGCTTTCAGTGTAACATCAAATTGGCAAGACCCCAGTTTCAACGGCAATTATTTACCCATTGATAAAACTATTACTGAAAAAGGATTTTCAGCCAATTGGAAAATTTTACACTTTAACCGACCTTTTCCACAAACTTTTTCAAACACAATACCCAATCTACTCGAACACAGTTTTGGCTTAGACTTGATGGTAAGTGTTGACCAGTATCAGCAAAATGAGAGGGCAGCAAAATATGGCCTTTTAGTAATAGGGTTAACATTTCTAACTTTCTTTATGATTCAAGTGATCAACAAACTATCAATACACATTATGGAATATGCAATGATTGGACTAGCAATGGTGTTATTTTACACCTTATTGTTGTCAATCACAGAACATTCGACCTTTTCTGTAGCCTATTTAATATCATCATTAGCAACTATATCCTTGATTAGTGTCTACTCGTTCTCTTTACTGAAAAAAGTAAAACTACTCTTCTTTGTTACGACTACAATGTCTTTACTTTACGCCTACATCTTTGTAATAATACAGATGGAAAGCTATGCACTTTTATCTGGAAGCATTGGACTGTTTATTATTCTCTCAATCGTAATGTACTTTTCTCGAAAAGTGGATTGGGGCAAATAGAGTTGAGCCCTCTTTCGTGAAAAATCGATCAGCTCGAAAGAGGGTTTTCAATACCTAAAATATTGCTACTTTCGTAGTAACCAAATCAATGGAATTAAGAAGGCAAATATCACAATGGAAAGAGGACCTATTAGCCCCGAACAAGAATGATGTTCTGGCCAATCTATTGGAAGGAAAGAATGCTCTTTTAACAGACGCTAATCTTGAGTTCGAAGAAAAGATTTCATTTCCTCAAGACAAATTGATCAATAAATTATTCAAGGAACACCGGAATTCAATAAAAGAATCCGGAACTCCAATTTTTGGGGTTACTCAAAACCTCATCAAATTTCAACTAGAAGGAACTTCTTATTGTTCTCCAATTGAGATCGCTGGCTGTATCATTAGACAAAATAGATACAACTCGACATATGAAATTGAACAAGCTGAACTCTACTACATTAATCCATTTTTAATAAAGACCCTAAGTATTCCTCAGAGCATTCAAAATCAAGAAGAATTTGAAATGTATCTCACTGAGGAAGGATTGACATTTGAAATTCAAGAAGGACAATGGTTAGCAAACTTTCATCCGCATCGCTTTATACTTGTCAAAGAATTAGAACAATTAGAAGGGCTAGACGCTACTTCCTCGGCAGTGAATGAAATCATCAACAATTCTGTAACTCAAGATGAGGAAATTGATTTGAGTGAAGGCGAATTGTTTGCATCAGATGAAGACCAAATAGAGGTTTACAACGCTCTAAAATCTTCTAATATCGTGATGCAAGGCCCACCTGGAACTGGAAAGTCTCAAGTGATTGCTAATTTAATGGGAAAGACTATCGCGTCTGACAAAAGTGCATTGTTGATTGCGGAAAAAAAGGTGGCATTAGATGTTATTCAGTCAAAACTAAAAACTTTCGATCTGGATCATTTTTGTTTGTTACACCACCATGAATTAAATGCCAAAGATTTCGTAAGGTCGCTAAAATCAACATGGGAATTCTTAGAGAACAGAAAAAAAGAGAACAAACCTTTTTCAGCAGCCTCTAGATTAGCTTTAAATGGATTAGATCTTACCCTTGATCGGCTTAGACAAGCTGACCTTATTGGTGGAGTGAGTTTTTCAGTGTTTAAAAATCGATTTGATTCTCTAGATACAGATAACATACCATTCGTTGCTGATGTGCCAGAAATCCAAGTTTGGGATAGAGATAAAGCTATTTTGGAAACTTTAGAGAATGATAAGCGTCTTTCTAAAAGCTGGACATATGTAAAATCAAAAAACGAGGCTGGTTTCATTTCTGATTTGCAAAAAGGACTAGAAAGAATGGTCCACTTGATAAAAGCCTTATCGAATCCAGATATGACGAAAAAGGACATCTCAAAAATGATGAAAACATCAGGTTTGGCGTCCTTATTCTTCTATGATGACCTACTTATTCCAACTGCTATTTTTGAAGAAAACAGCAAGGCACAAAAGAAGTTTCTTAAAGAATATGAAAAATTCATTCGTTTAACTGAAGAGTGTGAAAAACTTGAAGAAGAGAAAAAGCACTGGAAAAAATCATTCAGCTTATCGGAGTTACAAGATTACATTGCCGTTTTATCATCCACTAGCCCTTTCAATTTACGCAGTAAATATTACCGGAATAAATTGCTAAAGTTTACTGATCTCAATCTTAATGATACAAAATCTGCACTTGAAAACTTAATTCAGTTAAAGGAAAAAGAAGACCAACTCATCAAAGTTAAACAGCAGTTAAGGAATTTGGGAGTAGCCTCCGAAATAAATGAGCTTAATTCGATTAAGTATGTGATTCGTAAGACCCAACAAGTAGATCAAAACTTGATTAGTTCTCTCGTGAATAGTCCAAAGGACAAACTTGTTGAATACAAGCAGCAGTCTCAGCTCTTGAATGAATTGAATGACCTCATATTTAATTATTTGCTCTTAGAGAAAGATGAGGAAATCCTCCCTATACTCAAAAAAGTACTTGCTGATCTTGACCAAATAAGTGCTAATTTAAAATCAATAAACTCTCTGCATGTTTTAACTAAGAAAATCTGGAGAAATGCAAAAGACATAGACCAACTTGAAAAAATCATTTTCAAAAGTCATTGGAAGAGTTTTGAAGGGAGGTTCCCAGAACTAGCTAATATTGAAGGAGCTATGCTGGAAAATCGAATCAACGACATTGCAAACTTCAAGAATTCAGAACACCAATTATTCTCCGAGTTTATAAAAGATAAGATTCAAGAGCAATTCGAAAAATACCACTTACTTCTCCAACAGCCTGCTAGAAAATTATCCGAAGAAGATAAGCAGCTCAAAAAGGAATTAAGAAAAGGAAAATCTGTATTGGTCAAAGCATTCGGGAAATCTCGAAGCTTCCCTTCAATTCATGACCTTTTAGCTTCTGACGCCAAGAAATGGATCAACCTGCTGCATCCAATATTCTTGTGCAGCCCATATACCGTTGCAAAAAGTCTGCCCATTGATCATTCTTTTGATCTTGTCATCTTTGACGAAGCTAGCCAAATCCCTTTACCGAATGCTTTAGGGGGACTCCAAAGAAGTAAAAGAGTTTTGATAGCTGGAGATCAACAACAAATGGCTCCACATTTTTACTTTCAAAAGAAGAGCACACCAACGCATGACTTACTTCTCCAGGGAAGTTTTCACTTCAAAAACCTAATGTTAACCAATCATTATAGATCTTCTAACGACAGACTAATAGCCTACAGTAATCGTAACTTTTATAATGGAAAGCTAACAACCTTCTCAAAACCAAATCCACTCCAGGTGATTAAAGTTGTCACAACAAATGGAAAGTTTATTGATCGTGTAAATGTGGAGGAAGCTAAAGTCACGGCGAAGGAAATCCAAACTCAAATAAAAAATGGTAATCGAGACTTGGGAATTGTAGCCTTCAGCAAAACGCAATTAAACGCAGTACTGGAAGAGTTGCCATCTGATATAAAAGATTTACTTTTAAGCGATCAGAATAAGGGGTTTGTGCAATCATTAGAAAATGTCCAGGGAGATCAATGCTCTCACCTCATCATAAGTATGGGATATGCACCGAACGAAAATGGTGACTTCCATATGCGATTCGGACCTTTAAATCAGGAGCAAGGTCATCGCCGGCTCAATGTTTTAATGTCCCGTGCAAAGGATAAAATAACATTCATTCGTTCCGCGATTGCGAAAGACTTTTCTATATCTGACAACGATGGAGTTGAAGCGCTCAGAAAACTAATGCTGTTTTTGGAAGAGGCGCCTCAAAAATCAGAAAATATTTTCCCTAAAAATGTAACGCAATTTGATCCAAACACACTTGAAATTACAGCCCCCCAAGAACTTTTTTCTTCTGCTATTCAAATGGTTAACTACTCTCAAGTATTAATAGAAAGGGGGTGGAAAGTTAAATTCAGGTTGTAATTGGTATTACCAAACCTTTTTACCCCTTGCTCTGTTAACCATCAAAAATCATTAACTTCACATCAAAAATATAAGGCATGGCAACGGCAAACTGGAAAGTAGTCAAAGAATACGAAGATATTACTTATAAAAAATCTGGACAAGTAGCTAGAATAGCTTTTAATAGACCGAATGTCCGAAATGCATTCCGTCCTAAAACTGTCGGTGAGCTATACGAGGCATTTCTAGACGCAAGAGAAGACACAAATATTGGAGTCGTTTTATTCTCAGCAGAAGGTCCATCAACTAAAGATGGTATTTACTCTTTTTGTAGCGGCGGAGATCAGAATGCAAGGGGTCACCAAGGTTATGTTGATGACGAAGGAATGCCACGCTTGAATATTCTAGAGGTTCAACGACTGATACGTTTTATGCCAAAAGTAGTCATTGCTGTTGTTCCAGGTTGGTCTGTTGGGGGGGGGCATTCACTTCATGTAGTATGCGACCTTACACTTGCAAGTAAAGAACATGCCATCTTCAAACAAACGGATGCCGACGTTACTAGTTTTGATGGTGGATATGGCTCTGCTTACCTTGCTAAAATGGTAGGACAGAAAAAAGCGCGTGAAATTTTCTTTTTAGGTAGAAACTACTCTGCTGATGACGCAGTTGAAATGGGCATGGCAAATGCATCTATACCTCACGCGGATCTAGAAGAAACGGCATACGAATGGGCTCAAGAAATACTTGAAAAATCACCTACATCAATAAAAATGCTGAAATTTGCTTTCAACCTTACTGACGATGGAATGGTTGGTCAACAAGTCTTTGCTGGAGAAGCAACTCGTCTAGCATATATGACGGATGAAGCGAAGGAAGGCAGAAATGCATTTCTTGAGAAGCGAAAGCCTAATTTCAAAAATATAAAGTGGATCCCATAGAGGATTAGAGTTTATGACGGAATTAGAAAAAGCACTAGGGAATCATTTAGGGTCTCATCGAATACAGGCTCTACCCGATGAAAGCGGTGATAATATAGACCTTTTATTACTAGATATTGAATCTAAAGTACCCGTAAAAGTCCTTATGACAAATGGACTTTCACATTACCAAATGCCTGTTCCAGAAAAGTATAAGGATAGAGCGTTCAATGAAATTTATTTCGCATTACCTAGTTATTGGGAGGTAGACGAAAAGGACAACCCTAAGATGAACTGGCCGTTTCAAAAAATTAAAAAACTTGTAAACCACGTAATTGAAAACGAGACCTGGTACGGTCCGGGGCATACATTTTCCAATGGAAATCCGTCGGAACCACTTTCAGAGACGATGAAACAAGACTACCTAATGATGGCTGAGCCCATCTTTCTGGAAGAAATATTACAGCCCATGGAAGTCGCGGGAAACACAGTGCATTTCCTTGCTCTCATCCCTCTTTTTCATCAAGAATTCGAGCGCAAGCAAAGTAAGGGCTATCTAAAGTTCATTCGCAAATTCAGAGGTGGAAACGGAAATGAAATTCTCGATGACTTCAGAACGTCAATCTATAAGAGTCGCTGGAGAATAAGAGGTTAACCCTTTGATTGGTGATACATTTGGTTTATCTCATCTACATAGTTCAGTAACTTTTCACGACCAAAAGCCGATTCACTTGAAGTTGTAAATACAGGAGGTAATTCTGCCCAGAACTTCAGTAACTCCTTTTTATATACAGCAAGATTCTTTTGAAGTTTAGAACTAGAGAGTTTATCTATTTTAGTAAAAACAATAGAAAATGGAATCTCGTTGTATCCACACCAATTCATGAATTCAACATCATTCTTCTGAGGTTCGTGGCGACTATCAATCAAAACGAAAGTATTCATCAAGTTTTCACGTTTGCTTAAATATTCCTCAATAAATTTCGACCATTTATATCGGTTCATTTTCGATGACTTCGCATAACCATAGCCGGGTAAATCTACTAAATACCAAGACTCATTGATTTCAAAATGATTGATCAACTGGGTTTTACCAGGCCTACCAGATGTTTTAGCTAGCTTCTTATTGTTCACCAGCATATTAATTAAAGAAGATTTACCAACATTAGATCGACCGATAAATGCATATTCAGGACGATCGGGAGCAGGGCATTTATCAAGTTCAGTATTACTGATAACAAACTTTGCCGATGTAATTTTCATTGTGATGCAATATAATTTTTACAAATGTATGAGTTTTAAATTGCAAAGCGCTACCAAAATTCAATTGCACCAGAATGGTTCTATCACAATTCGTATCGATGAGGGATAAAAGAAATTTGTATATTGCACTGAAATTAGGTTAAGAAAGAAATAATACTCGCCGCTATACCCGCTTCAAACGGGCTTATCAAGGCTGTGGATATTATTTTGCGAAGAAATTTTGATATTCAAAACATAAATTATTTCTTTGCAGGCTGAATTAACCCTTTAAAAAGAATTAAGATGTCTGATATTAAATCAAGAGTTGTATCAATTATTATTGATAAGTTGGGTGTAGAAGAAGCTGAGGTAACTCAAGAAGCTTCATTCACAAATGATCTAGGAGCTGACTCTCTAGATACTGTGGAATTGATCATGGAATTTGAAAAGGAATTTAACATCGCTATTCCAGACGATCAAGCAGAGAATATCCAAACTGTAGGTCAAGCAGTTGAGTACATTGAAGAAAACGCTAAGTAAGCGTACTTTCTGATCAGTAAATTGCATTTTTTAACGTAGCATTGTTTTCATGGAATTGAAGAGAGTTGTTGTAACGGGTTTGGGAGCGTTGACTCCAATTGGTAATACGGTAGGAGAATACTGGGATTCATTAATTTCAGGTAAAAGTGGCGCTGCACCTATTCAACAATTTGATGCATCTAAGTTTAAAACGCAATTTGCATGTGAGGTAAAAAACTTTAATGTTCAAGATCACATTGACCGTAAAGAAGCCAGAAAATTAGATCAATTTTCACAATACGCCATGGTTTCCGCAAGTGAAGCCATGGCTGATTCTAATTTAATGGAATCATCTCCAAATGTAGACCGTATCGGTGTTATTTGGGGGTCTGGTATTGGAGGTCTGAAGACTTTCCAAGATGAATGTGAAAATTTCTTTAAAGGTGATGGTACACCAAAATTCAACCCTTTCTTTATTCCTAAAATGATTGCAGATATCGCTGCTGGTCATATTTCGATTAAATATGGGTTGCGAGGCCCTAATTACGTTACAGTTTCTGCTTGTGCTTCTTCAACAAATGCGATTATCGATGCTTTTAACCTAATAAGATTGGGTAAAGCCGATGCCATCGTAACTGGAGGTTCAGAAGCTGCTGTTAATGAAATGGGTGTTGGTGGTTTTAATGGATTACGTGCGCTCTCAACGCGCAACGATGACCCATCTGTCGCTTCTCGTCCTTTTGACAAAGACAGAGATGGATTTGTACTTGGAGAAGGTGCTGGAGCGTTAATCGTAGAGGAATACGAACATGCTAAAAAACGTGGAGCCACAATTTATGCTGAAATAGCAGGTGGTGGAATGTCTAGCGATGCTTATCACATGACCGCTCCACATCCTGACGGAATTGGCGCAAGAAATGTAATGAATGAAGCGTTAAGCGATGCATATTTAAATGCTGAAGCTGTAGATTATGTAAATGTTCACGGTACTTCTACTCCACTTGGAGATATCGCAGAAACTAAAGCTATTAAGCAAGTCTTTAATGACCATGCCTACAATTTAAATATCTCGTCTACGAAATCTATGACTGGACATTTATTAGGAGCTGCGGGAGCTATTGAGGCTATAGCATGTATCTTAGCAGTGAAAAACAATGTTGTCCCTCCAACTATCAATCATTTCACAGATGATCCAGATATCGACAACAAATTGAATTTCACATTCAATGAAGCACAAGAAAGAGATGTCAACGTAGCTCTTTCTAACACATTTGGATTCGGAGGCCATAACACGTCGGCTATCTTCAAAAAATTCAAATAGTCGTTTTGAAGCGTTTCTTTTCAATTCGTTCTAAAAACAAGAGTGAAAAGGAACTTACCTTAATTCGTTTTTTAATAAAAGAGTTTGGTTATCGACCTGATAACTTGCTGCTTTTCAAAATAGCGCTTACACACAAGTCTATTTCAAACACCTCCAAAAAACTCGACTCAAACGAACGATTAGAGTTTCTAGGAGATACAATACTTGATGCTGTAATTGCCGATTTCCTGTTTCATAAATTTCCTGATGAAGATGAAGGTTATCTAACTAAAATTAAGGCGAAGATTGTTAGCAGAAAATCGCTAGCGGCAATCGGAGAATCTATGAACATAGCAGAACATATAGTTTACCAAAAAGGCCGAAGTATTCGGCTTTCGACTCTCGAGGGAAATGCGTTTGAAGCTATAATTGGAGCAATTTATCTTGATGGCGGTTATCAAGCCGTAAAAAAATGCATTGACCACTATGTATTGAGGTGGCACGTCGATCTTTCTGTGCTGCTAGAAAAAGAAATCGACTTTAAAAGTAAGCTTTTCATTTGGGCTCAAAAAAATCAATTAGAGATAGACTTCAAAACCTTAAAGGAGGATTTGACTGACGGACAATGGACTTATGAAGTTGAAGTCTCGATTAATAATAATAAATACGGTCGAGGAACTGGTTCATCTAAAAAAGCTGCAGAACAAATGGCTTCTAAGGAAACGCTAAACCTTATGGGGGAACTGTAAGGCTTTTTAAGTATATTTCGAAGAGTATACTCAATAAAAAATGATGAAGCCTGATATTCAAACGAGACTCTTAGATATTATTAAACAGAAAATCAGCAAGAATGATAATATAGGAAACGTTCTTTCTGAAATACTGAGCGTCAGTATTGATGCAGCTTATCGAAGAAACAGAAACGAAACTCCTCTAACGATTTATGAGGTAAATAAACTTTGTAATTATTTTAACATCTCTTTTGACAAACTCTTAGAAGTAAATGAGAATCAAGTACTTTTTGAATACAGCCCTCTATACAACTACGATTTCAGTTTCGACTCGTATCTAGACAACTTACTACTTTCACTAAAGAATCTGGGGCAAACTACCAACCCTTCAATTACACTGACAGCCAATAATATTGCCTTATTTCAACTCCTCAACTTTCCGCATTTAACTCGTTTTAGACTTTACTATTGGGCTAAAACCCATCTACAAATAAAGGAGTTTCAAGATCAACTTTTTCAAGAAGAAAAGCTTACCGAACATGCATACAGTGTTGGATATGAAATTCTACAACGCTATGTTAAAATTCCAACTATCGAGTGTTACGACTCTGAGTTTCTGAAAGGATTCATTCGACAAATACATTATTATTCTAGTGCTCACTTTTTTAAAGACGCCGAATATCCACTTCAATTAATGGATGAGATCAAAATGATGGTTGATCACATAAAAGAACAAACGAAATTAGGAAAGAAGTATATCTACAGACAACAGCCTCCAGCAGATGGTAATAACTACGACGTCTATATAAATGAAACCATCAATGCAGATAATACTTTTTACTATTCATCTAAAGAGCAAGACGGTATTTACCTAGTTCATAATCATCTTAACTTTTTACACACTACCGATCCAACTTATGTGAAGGAAAGTAAGTCTATTCTTAACAAGCAGTTGGCTAATTCAAGCCCTATAAGCAAAGTAAACGAGAAAGAAAGAAATTCATTTTTCTATAAACTGGATAAAACGATCGCTCAATATAGAAATCTTATTGAAGCTGATCTTATGCTATAGGTCTGCACCTTTTTTTTGACCGCACTTAACAATCATTTTTTTATTTGTGATTTTCGCAAATCAATGTTTTCTAGTTGTAATATTCAGTTTCTTTAAACTTTAAGTCCAAAGTACATTTGACTAAACAATTTAAAACAATAGTCATGAAAAAATGTATTCTAGTATTGCTTAGTATCACAATTCTATTTTCTTCATACAGTCAGGAAAAAGTAACTAAATCAACGATAGCAGTTGCCTTACCCAACATCGACAATATTGAAGTGTCAAGAGAAATCATTGCCAAACTCATACAGATTGAATTAATCAAGCTAGACATTTACAAAGTCTATGATGAATTTGATATTCAAGAAGGAATAGATTCTGATGAACGTTTTACTAAGGATTGCTATGGTAAAAACTGTTTAATAGACCTAGGGAAAGCTGTTGAAGTTGACTACATAGTATCCACAAGTATTTTGGGATTTGGTGGAAAAACAGTGATCAGTATTAAAATAATTGAAATAAATTCAGGTGAAATTATTAGAAATGACGTAAAAGAATTTATTGATGACACGAACGAGATCCAAAGAATGCTTCAAGTGTTGATCCGTCAGATGCACAATATAGAAATGCATCAAGAAGTTGTTGCACGTATCACACACGATGATCAACCTATTATCAAAAAAAATATTGGAAAAATCAACAATTCTGGACCTCGCGTCGGTTACTCATTTTTAACCGGAGATTTGAAAGACTTTGCTGTTAGACCGGAGTCTCAAGGAGGTTTGGACATCTTCCCAGGCGTAAGTATGATTGGGTACCAACTTGAAAAGCAATACATAGGGACAGAGAACTTCTCTGCCTTAGGTGAGGTTTTGCTAACTGTTTCAGGACTAGAGCAAGGAATAGCTATTCCTTCACTAACAATAATGAACGGTCTTCGATTTGGTAAAAAAGGATGGGAGATAGCTTTTGGACCAGGACTTGGAATCAAAAGAATGAGTAGAGGATTTTTTGACTCAGAAGGATTCTATGGTGAGGCAGGACAGTATTGGTCGGTAGAAGACTTTAGAAGCTCTCCTTACGGACAAACAAACTCTACAACAGGTGAAGCAGCCACTCCCGCATACGAAATCACAAGAAATGCCGACCAAAGAGGGTCTATTATAGGGATAAACACGCGGTGGGTTATGGCGGTTGGAAGAACATTCAAAGCTGGCGGTTTAAATATCCCTGTAAACGTATTTTACTCGAGCATGAAAAAATCAGGAATGGTTGGAGTAAGCGTCGGATTCAATGTTTTAAAAGAGTAAGGATTTCTTGAGCTAACTTTAATAAAAATTGTTTCACAAAATAAATAAAGAATTACACTGCTATTGAATTTCAAAAAAATATCAGTATATTTGCAAAGATTTACGAGTTAAATCGAATGAATGAGGGGACGATGAGTCCCCTCTTTTTGTAAATTATGATTAGTAAGAAGAAAGTAAAAGAGCTAGCTCAAGAGAGGATAGACGAACTCGACAAAGGGTTATATCTAGTTGAAATCAATGTTTCATCGGGGAATGTGATTCAGATTGAACTTGATGCAACAGAAGGAAATGTAGCGATTGAAGATTGCGTGTCCGTTTCAAGGAATGTAGAGCACAATTTGGATCGAGAAACGCAAGATTTTGAGTTACAAGTGTCTTCAGCAGGTCTAGACAAACCTCTACGTGTCACTCAACAATACATAAAAAATGTAGGCGAAGAGGTAAAGGTTAAACTTAATGACAACGGAAAGATTCAAGGTGTTTTGAAAACTGCCAATGAAGATGGAATTGTTGTTGAAACTACTTCTAAAGAAAGAGTTGAAGGTAAAAAGAAGAAGGTTACTGTGGTCAAAGAACATACATTAACTTTTGATGAAATAAAAGAAACAAAAATTGTTATATCATTTAAAAAGAGGAAATAATGAATAGCCTTAATCTAATAGAGTCGTTTACGGAATTTAAAGAATTTAAAAGTATCGATCGTCAGACGATGATGCGTGTTTTAGAAGATGTATTCCGTTCTATTCTAAAGAAAAAATATGGTACAGATGAGCATTGCGATGTGATTATCAACATTGACAAAGGAGATTTCGAAATTTGGGTAAACAAAGAAATTGTTCCAGATGGAGAGGTTGAGGACGAAAACATTGAGATTGCTTATTCTGAAGCAATCAAAATAGAACCTGACTTTGAAGTTGGCGAAGATGTATCAGAGGAAATCAAATTTGAAGATTTCGGAAGAAGAAATATTCTTTCGCTTCGCCAAAACCTTATTTCTCGTATTCTTGATCTTGAGAAAGATCAATTGTACAAATTATACAAGGACCGTATTGGTGATATTATCAATGGTGAGGTTTACCAAGTATGGAAAAAGGAAATTCTTATCCTTGATGATGAAGGAAATGAATTGATCCTTCCAAAATCAGAACAAATACCTTCAGATTACTTCAAAAAAGGAGAAACAATCAGAGCAGTTGTTGCGAAGGTCGATATGCGTAACAGCACTCCAGTTATTATATTGTCTAGAACAGCTCCGGAATTTCTTGAGCGTTTATTTGAACTTGAGGTACCTGAAGTTTTCGATGGTTTAATCACAATCAAAAAGATTGTTCGTGTTCCGGGTGAAAGAGCAAAAGTAGCAGTTGAATCTTACGACGATAGAATTGATCCAGTTGGAGCTTGTGTGGGTATGAAAGGTTCTCGTATTCACGGAATTGTTCGTGAGTTGAGAAACGAAAACATCGATGTAATCAATTACACGAATAACATGCAGCTATACATTCAACGTGCACTTTCTCCAGCAAAAATAAGCTCGGTAGAATTGATCGAAGAAGAAGATCGCGCTAATGTTTACCTAAAAGCTGATCAAGTTTCACTTGCAATCGGTAAAGGAGGTTTTAATATTAAACTTGCAGGTCGCTTGACTGGATTTGAGATCGATGTATACAGAGAAGGAGCAATCGATGTTGAGGATGTAGATCTTGAAGAATTTGCAGATGAGATTGATAGCTGGATTCTTGACGAACTGAAATCAGTTGGTTGTGATACAGCAAAATCAGTACTTGAAATCGATGTAAAAGATTTGATCAAACGTACTGATCTTGAAGAAGAGACAATTAAAGAGGTATTTAAGATTTTACAGTCAGAGTTTGAATAGATAATTACAAACCTTAACTTAGACGACTTAAATTATAAAATTAAGATTAATACAGAGGACACAGTTATATGGCCGGTAAAGTAAAAAGATTAAGCAAAGTAGCTAGAGAATTAAACGTAGGTATATCGACGTTAGTAGAATTCTTGGGCTCTCAGGGAGTTGACATCGATTCAAGTCCCAATACAAAATTAGAGCCCGAACATTACGATATACTTAGCGAAGAATTTGCGGATGATCAAACTTTGAAGGAACAAGCATCAAATAAGGAAATCAAAAGAGAACGTCGTGAAACGGTTTCTTTGAAAACCAAGGATGCTGCTCCGGAAGAGGAATCTAAAGAAGAGGAAAATACTGAATCAGAAAAGCCGGCCGAAAGCAAGACTGAAGAAGTAGTGACTAAAACTGAAGAGCCGAAAGCCGAGGAAGTAGCTGAAGAACCTGCTGAGGAGAAGACTAAAGAAAAAGTCGAAGAAAAAGCTGAAGAACAACCTAAAAAGGCTGAATCAGATAAAGACGATAACATGAAGGTATCTGTCGTAGGTAAAATAGACCTTGACAATATGAACATGAAAACTCGTCCAGACAAGAAAAAAGCAGGTAAAAAAGAAGAGCCTAAAGTTGAAAAACCTGCAGCTAAGAAGGAAGAGCCTAAAGTCACTGAAGAACCTAAAAAGAAAGAGGAGAATCAGAAGGAAGATACTAAAAAACCGGAAAGAGAAAAAATTAGCGCTGAACGTCAGAAGCTTTCTGGACCTACTGTGGTTGGTAAGATTGACTTGCCAGACAAACCAGAAAAGAAAACTAGAGGTAGCGAAAAGCGCAAGCGTAAGCGTATCAAGAAAGTTGATGTAAATAAGCAAAGTAACAAAGGCGGTGCTCCAAACAAAGGTAAAGGTGGAAAAAGAAAACCTGAACCAAAGAAAGAGATCACTGAAAAGGATATTGAGAAGGAAATAAAGGAAACTTTAGCACGTCTCTCTGGAGGTGGAAAATCTAAAGGAGCAAAAAATAGACGAGCGAAACGAGATAGTGTAGCTGAAAAGCGTGAGAAAGAACTTCAACAAGAAGAACGCGAGCAGTCTATACTAAAATTGACTGAATTTGTTTCAGTATCTGAGTTAGCATCAATGATGGATGTTCAGTCTACTGAAGTTATTTCTGCTTGTATGTCTCTTGGCATATTTGCCTCTATCAATCAACGTCTTGATGCGGAAACTATTCAGATTGTTGCTGAGGAATTTGGATATGAAGCAGAATTTGTTTCTGCCGATGTTCAAGATTCAATTCAAGTAGAAGAAGATAAACCTGAAGATCTTCAAGATCGTCCTCCAATCATTACGGTGATGGGACATGTTGATCATGGTAAAACATCTTTACTTGATTACATTCGTAATGCAACTGTAGCAGATGGTGAGGCAGGAGGAATCACTCAGCATATTGGAGCCTACTCTGTAGAGCGCCCAGATGGTAAGCGTCTAACATTTTTAGATACACCTGGTCACGAAGCCTTTACTGCAATGCGTGCTCGTGGTGCTCAAGTAACGGATGTCGCTATTATTATTGTTGCGGCTGATGATGATGTGATGCCTCAAACTAAAGAGGCTATTTCTCATGCTCAAGCTGCCGGTGTACCTATGGTATTTGCAATAAACAAGATTGATAAACCTGGAGCAAACCCAGATAAAATTAAGGAGCAACTTTCAGCAATGAACATTCTCGTTGAAGATTGGGGTGGTAAATACCAAGCTCAAGAAATTTCAGCAAAGAAAGGAGAGAATATTGATCAGCTACTTGAGAAAGTTATTCTTGAAGCCGATCTGTTAGAATTGAAAGCTAACCCTAACAAGAATGCGAATGGTACTGTACTTGAATCATCTTTAGATAAAGGAAAGGGTTACATTACCAACATGCTAGTTGAGGAAGGTACACTTAATATAGGAGATATAATTCTTGCTGGACGTTATTCAGGACGTGTTCGTGCAATGCACAACGAGAAAGGTCAAGATAAAGAAGACGTTGGACCAGCATCACCCGTTTCTATTCTAGGAATTAACGGTGCGCCAAGTGCAGGTGACAAGTTCTATATAATGGATGACGAAAGGGAAGCGAGAAACATCGCAACTCGAAGAGAACAGCTCTACAGAGAGCAAGGGTTACGTACTCAGAAACATATTACCCTTGATGAAATTGGAAGACGTCTTGCTATAGGAGACTTTAAAGAACTTAATGTTATTGTTAAAGGTGATGTTGATGGTTCTATTGAAGCACTATCTGACTCTCTATTGAAATTATCAACTGAAGAAATTCAAGTTAATATTGTTCATAAAGCTGTTGGTGCTATTACAGAAGCAGATGTCAACTTAGCCTCTGCTTCTGATGCAATCATTATCGGATTCCAAGTTAGACCAACTGTTTCTGCTAGAAAACTTGCCGAAGAAGAGCAAATCGATATTAGATTGTATTCTGTAATTTACAAAGCAATCGACGAGCTGAAATCTGCCATGGAAGGAATGCTTTCACCAGATATTAAAGAAGAGATTGTTGGTACTGCTGAAGTTAGAGAAGCGTTCAAAATTTCTAAAGTGGGTACCATTGCAGGGTGTTATGTAACATCTGGCTACATCAAGCGTAACTCCAAAATACGTGTTATACGAGATGGAATTGTAATCCACGAAGGAGAACTTGGTTCACTTAAACGATTCAAAGATGACGTTAAAGAAGTTAAGAACAACTACGAATGTGGTCTTAACGTAGAACGATTCAACGATATAAAAGAAGGAGATGTTATTGAAGCATACGAAGAAACTGAAGTAGCTCGTAAACTTTAATATATTGAGATAATAAATTAAAAGCTGTCCTTTAAAGACAGCTTTTTTTGTTATTTCATTTTTCCCAAAAAAGGTTTAGAAAATAATCTGTTTGTAACTAAATTAGAGCAAAAAAATATAAGATGAGAGTACTTTTTACATTTTTAGTAATATGCTTATTGTTCTCTTGCAAAAACGAGCAAAAAACAAAACACCTGCAAGAAATTAATACTATGGAAAAGGATTTAGATAGCCTTTCTAGCGTTGCAAATGATACAACTCAGCGAAGACCTGGTAGCCTCAACATGAATGTTGAAGAGACAATCCAAAAAGTTAAGAACAATTACCTTCCCGATACGATCAATTATTCTGTCGCAAAAATGATGAATAACTATAAAGAAATTAAAAAGGCTGTGATGTCCAACTCAGGTAATCTTGCAAAAGTGAAGCAATCTATTCCAGAGGTAAGACAAAAAGTTCAAGACTTAAAACACGACATCGAGAATGGTGTTGGGGAGAGAGAAAAATATGAAGAATACATCAACTTTGAAAAGAGGAAGATTGCCGATATTAAAGATGTTTTGAACTACTATTTAGAAACGAGAAATAAATTCTACAATAGATACGATTCACTACATCCTATCGTTACTAACTTTGCAGATAGCTTATTGAATGCAAAAAAGAATTAAAATAATATTTAGTCTATTCTGCTTATTCGTTGCAATCAATTCGTTTGCACAAAATACGGATGAGCAGCTCGCTAATTATTATGTAAATGAAGGTGACTGTGCAAAAGCATTGCCCTACTTAGAGAAAGTCTATGGGGAAAATCCTTCCAAGTTCTTTTTCGAAAGATATCTCAATTGTCTAAGAGATCAAGGTCAAGAAAAAGAATCACTGAACTTAATAGAAAATCAAATTAAAATCTATCCTGAAAATTACACTTATAAAGTAATGCTCGGTGAAGAATATGAACTACAAGGCAATGATAAAAAAGCAGAAAGAACATTTGAAAACATTATTCAAAATATACCTGCTAGCCCACGTGAAATAATAAATACACAGAAAGCTTTTTCTGAGAGAGATAAAAATGAGATAGCCTTGCGTATTCTCAAAAACGGAAGAGATCAGCTAAAGAGTAACTACCCGTTAAATATTCAATTTGCTCAAGTTTATGGAGAATTAGGTGAAACAGAAAAAATGATAACTGAATACCTCGGGTTATTAGACTACAACCCAAACATGATCACCACGCTAAAGAGGCTTATGCCTAGAATGATAGATTTCGAGACTGCAGATAGTGAAAGTTTCGAAATGCTTAAGAATAATCTCATTCGGGCAATACAACAAAGTCCTAATGAAACGGCATACGCAGAACTATTAATCTGGTCTTTGATTCAGCGAAAAAATTTCTCTGCAGCACTCATTCAGTCGAAGGCCCTTGATAATAGGACCTCAAAAGACGGCAGACACGTATATGAAATGGGGAAAGTAGCAAGTCAAAATAAAGACTACCGCACAGCTAGAAAAGCATTTAAATATGTTGTTGAGATTGGTGAGGAATCACCTTATTACTTCGCAGCGGAGCAGCTCCTATTAAACACACGTTATCTAGAAATCACAAATAACAGCGATTATAGTTCTGAAGAGCTCAATGAAACGATTAGCGAATATCAAACGACCCTCAGTAGACTTCCGAAAAACGGTAAAGCCATCCCAATCATTAAAGAACTTGCTTATATACAAGCATTTTACGCAGGAAAAAAAGAAGCGGCAAAAACCATACTCAACGAAGCTTTGGAATACCCAAGATATACGGATGTTGGTCGAGCAGAAGTCAAAATTCTTTTGGCAGATATTTTAGTTCTAGAGGGTGATATTTGGGAGGCCTCATTATTATATATGCAAGTTGAAGAAAACTTGAAATATGAAAGGATTGGAGAAGAAGCAAAATTCAAAAATGCTCGAATATTCTATTATGATGGAAATTTCACGTACGCCCAAGCTCAGCTTGATGTACTGAAAGGTTCGACTAGTAAACTCATCGCCAACGACGCAATGAATCTCTCAATCCTCATCACTGACAACCTGGGGTTAGATTCCAACTTTACGGCTATGGAACAATTCGCTCAAGCGGACCTTCTGCTAGAACAACACAAATATGATAGTGCTTTTCAACTCTATGATACTATCATTGATATTTTTCCAGATCACAATTTGAAAGATGATATTCTCATGCGAAAGGCGGATGCATTTATCTTCCAAGCTAAATGGGAAAGTGCAATTGACAAATTAGAGCTTATTGTTAAAGAGCATGCAGATGATATTCTAGCAGACGATGCTCTATATAAATTAGGAAAGATTTACGAAAATCAATTGTTCGATTTAGAAAAGGCAAAATCATTCTACTTTAAAATAATGAAAGAGTATCCGGGAAGCTTATTCTCCACTAAAGCTCGAAAGCGTTATAGAGCCTTAAGCTAAAGTACCTGCCCCAAGCTAAGAATCAGAACACTCCTATTCCATTGATTAATAACAAATAGAAGGTATTTTTATTTAAATTTGTTGTGCACGCTTAATAATTTTGTTATTTTTATCAGTCATGACTAATTCAAAAGGAGACGAGTACATAGATTTCAACTTGCGTCATGCATGGCATAAAATCTCTCGCATGTACAATCAAAAGGCAAAATCGCATGGATTAACTATGTCCATTGGATTTATTTTACTAATTGTGGACAAAGAAGGTACACCGAGTACTCAATTGGGTCCGCGTATGGGAATGGAGCCAACTAGCTTATCTCGAACATTGAAAACAATGGAAACCCGAGGTTATATCTATAGAAAAGTAGATAAAGATGATAAACGTAAAGTTTTGATTTTTCTAACTGAAGAAGGAATCAATTTAAGAAAGCAAGTCAAGCAAGTTGTAGTTGAATTCAACGAAAAATTACTAAAGGCTGTTCCAAAAGAAAAGCTTGATGTCTTCTTTGAGGTTATGAACTTAGTGGATGAACACGTAGAAGATGAGTTAAAAACAATTAATTTCTTTAATTAACGATAATAAAAATACATACTGAATGGAAAAAACGATCAAAAAAGTAACCGTTCTAGGTTCTGGGGTCATGGGGTCTCAGATCGCATGTCATTTTGCAAACATAGGTGTTGAGGTCTTATTGTTGGACATTGTACCAAAT
>CBFHJL010000018.1:0-38879 GCA_965656195.1 Brumimicrobium sp.
TACTTTTAAAGATAAGACTAATGTGCCTGAGTATAGAATTGTTGTAACGATATCTACTGAAACGGCAGTTAATGGTTATTTAGATTTGAATTATTTAGTGAGTAATGCAGGTTGGAATGCTCAGTACGATCTAAGAAGTAACGCCGAGAGTAGTAAGATGAATTTAAATTATAAAGCACAAGTATATCAGAACACAGGTATAGATTGGACAGATGTTAAACTTAGTGTTTCTACGAATGATCCTTATAAGAACAAAACTAAACCGGAGCTTTCTCCATGGTTATTAGGAGTTCAGGCATATAGATATGAGCGTCAACAGAGAAATGCACCGGTGCAATCTCTATCTGAAGTTGCAGTTAAAAGTGGTTCAAGAAGAACAGATGAATTGGATGATATAGAATCCGTTCATTCTGAAAGTTTAAATTTTGATTATGCAACAAGTGCACAGCATACCAATGTGGTTCAACATATGATCTCTGCACAATTCAATATTGACTTACCTTATACAATTAAGTCTAACGGTGAGAAACATATGGTTCTAGTAAAAAATGAGGATGTTGATGCGAATTACGTGTATTATTCTGTTCCGAAGTTAGAGAACTCGGCATATTTAGTTGCACAGATCACTAATCTAGAGGAGCTACAATTGATCCCAGCAAAAGCTACGATATTTTTCGATGGTAGTTATATGGGGGAGACATATTTAAACCCTGGTGTAATGGATGATACGCTATCATTAAGTCTCGGCAAGGATCCTAATATAATAGTGAAGAGAACCTTCATGAAAAAAGAATATAAAGAGAAAATTATTGGAGACAATGTAGAGAAGACGAGTATGTATCAGATCGAAGTTTTAAATAATAAGAGTAAAACAATAGAGTTAATAATTCAAGATCAGGTACCGGTTTCTAGAAAAGAGGGAATTGATATACTTGTTGATGAATTGAGCAAAGGGGAATTAAACCAGACAACTGGTATTGTTGAGTGGAAGATGAAGATAAAATCTAAGGATAAAAAGACGCTTGAGTTGAAATACACTGTAAAACACAGTAAGAAGGAACCATTGACAATAAGATAAGTTTATGATCGCGAATAGCATAAAGGAGTGTCTTATGGGCACTCCTTTTTTTATTCAGTGACTTCGGGTTGATTGGATTGAATAGACTCATTTTTTTCCTTATTCATTAGCCACGAATGGATAATAACAATTGCGAGAAAGACAACATATGAAACTTTATCAAAGAAAGAAATGTCTTCAATGAAATATTGTAGTCCCAGAATAAAGAACATATAAGTGAAATGTACAATCAAACCACCAAAAATAAAAAGGGGATAAGTTTTTAATTTTCTATACATCAACACCAGCCCGATGAAAACGACTAACCATATGAAGAGGTTACTTAAATAAAAGTTCGTGAGAGATTCAAGAAACTCTTGACCATTGAATCCCATCTTTTTACCATGATTTCTAATAATTGCTTTGACAGAGATTCCTTTATTTTCGTATATAACATCAGCAGAAAGCAATACAAAATAACTGATAGCATTCCATACTGCTAATAAAAGCCAAATAAATAATGCAATCATAAAACTGATTCGTGTAAAACCATCGGGTTTTCTTCTCCCTAAAATAAAATTACGCATTCGAATGAATAGGGGTAATGCGTCTTCGGGAGACAGTCGATTTATTTTCTCTTTATCGAGCTTAAGCCTCATTACGTGTAGAAAATATAAGAGATGATAATTGCTGCGATTATCCCAATAAGATCGGCAAGTAAACCTACGCCTGCTGCATATCGAATATTTTTAATTCCAACAGAACCAAAATACACGGCTAATACATAGAATGTAGTTTCTGTAGATCCTTGCATAGTTGTTGCAATTCTTGCTTGTATTGATGTTACATCAAACTGATTTATGACTTCAACAAGGGCGCCTCTAGCACCACTTCCACTTAGCGGTTTCATAAGTGCTACTGGAAGGGCATCTACCCATTCTGTAGCACTAATACCCACATAGAGAACTACACTTCTAACTCCTTCGAGGAAAGTATCTAGTGAACCTGAAGCTCTAAAAACTGCTATTGCAACTAAAATCGCAATGAGGTATGGAACGATCTTTATAGCAACATTGAAACCATCCTTAGCTCCATCTATGAATGATTCATAAACATTGACACGACGAAACGCAGCGAGACCAAGAAAAGTCATAATGATAAGGAATATGAGCAAATTGCCTCCCACACGAGAGATTACGTCTGCATCTTCAGGGTGATTAATGACATAGTAGAGTAGTGCTCCAATTAATAAGGTAAGTCCGCCAATATATGCTAAGATTACTTTATTGAATAAGTTAATCCTTTGCTTTATGGAGACGATAATCAAACCGAACAGAGATGCAAAAAATGTGGCAATTAATATGGGTAAGAAGACACTTGAAGGGCTGGGGTCATTATTCGCTGCAAGAAGCGCAAATACAGACACTGGAATTATAGTAAGCCCAGAAGTATTCAATACTAAGAACATGATTTGTGCATTTGATGCTTTTTCTTTCTCTGTATTGAGTTCTTGTAGTTGTCCCATTGCTTTTAAGCCAAGTGGAGTAGCAGCATTATCTAGACCTAGCATATTCGCACTAAAGTTCATCATCATTGAACCAACGGCAGGATGATCTTTTGGAACGTCAGGGAATAGTCTTGAGAAAAGAGGAGATACAAGCTTAGTCAACCCTCGAATTGCACCACCATTTTCACCAATTTTCATGATTCCCATCCACAGACATAAAACTCCGGTTAAGTATAAAGCAATTTCAAATCCAGTTTTAGCTGAGTCCGTAAGTGCGTCAAACATTTCTTTGAAAATGTATGTATCACCCCAAAAGATTAGCTTGCTCATACCGACCACAAAAGCGATCACAAACATTCCTATCCAAAGTCGATTCAATAGCATAGTGCTAAGTTCTCAATTTTATCTATTTAATTGATCTAGATCGACTAGAAATTTCAACAAAGTTTTCAATAATAATGGCACCGTAATTTCCAGATCTCTCTGGAAGAAACTGAACTCCATAGATCGGCTTATCTTTGTGTTTCATAACCTCATTGATACTTCCGTCAGAACTTGCTAAGAGAAGAAAATCCGGAGGGATTGAAATTGAACTACTATGATCAGTTGAAACTTCAATGTCTAAAGGTAGTTTATTGAATAGCGGGTCATCGATTTCAATAACTCCAATGGTGATAATGTCGTTAATGTAAGGTGCGTAAACAGCTTGAGAATTAAATAATAATCCAAGTAGATGATGGCCAGCTCCAATTCCTATAATAGGAACTTCACACTTTTTTAGTGGTGCTAACTGTTCTAGGTATTTTTCAACTGGTACATCATTAACTGCTATCGGTCCATGAGATATAATTACAGCTTGGGGTTTCAACGCTTCAAGTTTTTCTTCATCAAAATCATAAAGTGAAACTACTTCAAAGTCTTCATACAAATCTATCGTATCTGTGAGACGATAGATTTGTTGATAACCGATATCTATAACTAATATCATTTGAGCTTAGGAGGCTTTAAAGTTTCTAAAGTCCATTGCAAAGAGTCATTTACTAACCTTAGCTTTTCTAAATCAAGGTGTTTTATTGCAAAGTTAACAGTTTCACTTGTAGAATAGAAAAAAGTAAAAATAGTGTCAGTTGGAGTAGGGATAGCAATGGAGTAGCGTCCTTTTTTGCCTAAGTTAGAGCCAATGTGAGCATATTTTTGTTCTCTAAATGTTCCATTTTCATAAAGGGTAAATGTTGTTCTCAGCTCGTTCATTAATGGAGTTTTATCTACTCCATATTCAATTTGACTGGTATTCACCCATGTTTTTGCACTGTTCGCATTAATAATATTATTGGGTATAACAGGCTTCAAGCTGCTATCATTAATACAACTCATAAATGAGAATGACACAAGCGCTATGCAAAGTATCTTTTTCAATTTAGAATATTAATTGCTTTTCTTCAATGCGTTGCTTAATCATCTTAGTTGCTCTTTCCTTGAGATCTTCAGTGTCAAAAGGTCCTTCAAGGTCTCCCAGTGCCTCTTTGATCTGATACTTTCCATCTTGATATCTAAGCAATACATCGTAACGCTCATAAGTGTCATTACCAAGGTCGTCGATAACTCCAACAACAAGATCATCAATTTCATTGGGTCTTTTTATTTGTGAAACGAGGTATCCTCTAATTCCATTGACAAGTACAAGCTTTCCTCTTTCTCTAGTGAAAATGAGCAATCTGCGATATTGATAATTATTCACTCCAGCTTTTACCTGAAGCATAAATGCATCATTTAAAGTACGCTTATGATTGTATTCAAAAAAACGGAAGAATTTAGCACTGCATGGAACAGAGCCGTCTGTTACTGTATCTGAATAATTGGGGTTGCAAATACGTGTCTCTAAAAGTAACTCATACTTAAGGGCTGAATCGAATCCTTCATTAGAGAAAGTAGCAGGTGCTAAAATCGTATCGGCACCATTGGCGTTGACCGTTTCTGATTTACTTTCATCATTACTATTTTGTTCAGCTGTTTCTTTATTCTCTAGATCATTCTTAACTGATGAATCATCAGAATCACTTGTGCAAGAGTATATGAAGGCAGTTAAAAGAATAATAAGGATAACACGTATCATAAGTTCACTATATTTCCACCAAGACGAATTTTTTGAGAAACCTTGGGTTTACCAGTATAATTTATTGTTCCTCCACTTGTTACACTAGCATCAAGCTTTTCTCTAGGTGCACATATAATTTCTCCTCCGAATGCAACCTCTGCAGTGACTTTTTTTGCGGATAACTGAGCAGCTCCAATCGTTCCGCCGGTTCTAACAGAGGCATCAAATAATGTGGTGCTACCTGTTACTCTTATTGACCCACCTTTCGTTATTTCTGCCTTGATCCAAGGAGCATCAATACCGGAAACACTTATTTTACCTCCTGAATCAGCATAGAGATGTAAGGGTTTTCTTTTAAAGTCGAAATTCTTATTTACTCGTATTTCACATCCGGCTCTAGCTTCAACATAACTTAATTCAGGTAATGTAATTATTAAGTTTAAAGCAATATCCTCTAATAGACTTCCCTTATATTTTATTGTAAGAGATTCATCAGCGTAGGTTAGAGACAGGTTGTTAAAGTCGATTTCACTATCATGTGAGACAGCTTCAAGCTTTAGAGAATCTCCATAATTAATTTCAGCTTCGTATCTCCCTTGAATGATTAACTTATCAAATTTTGTGAGATCAAAATTTTTACTTTCTTGGCCAAAAGTTATTAGAGATATCAATATTCCCAAGACCGTTGTACTTACTTTTTTCAATGACATAATATTAATTTAAAACACATAAGTACTTTGTTGTATAGCTTTGTCAAGAGCTGTTTCATTCAATCCAGTTGAAATATTATGCTCTTTAAACCAGTAAATCATTTTTTCAGTAGGCATGTTCCCCGTGAGGTCATCCTTCGCCATAGGACATCCTCCATAACCTTTTAGAGCTCCATCAAAACGTCTACAGCCAGCACCGAAGGCAGACTTCACTTTTTCGTGATAGGTATCTGGAGTGGTATGTAAATGTGCTCCAAATTCTACATGAGGGAGTGCTGGAATCAAAGCATTAAATAGGCTAGTAATTACACCTGGTTCAGCAACACCAATAGTATCTGATAACGCAACGATCTTTATTCCAAAACGATCCGCGATCTTTTCAGCCCAATCAATTACCACCTCAGGACTCCATTCATCTCCATAAGGATTACCAAATCCCATGGATAAATACACCACTAATTCCTTATTGGATTTCGTAGCAATGGTATTGATCTTTTCCAAACGCTTTACACTTTCTTCAATTGATGAGTTTGTATTGCGTTGTTGGAAAGTTTCTGATACAGAAAATGGATATCCTAAATATTTTATTTCATCAAAGCTAGCTGCGTCTTGAGCACCTCTTTCATTTGCAACAATCGCCAGTAGTTTCGAATTTGTTTTTGAAAGGTCAAGATTTTTAAGAACTTCTTCCGTATCTCTCATTTGAGGAATAGCCTTAGGAGAAACAAAACTTCCAAAGTCTATTGTGTCAAAACCAACTTTGAGTAATTCATTGATGTAGCTAACCTTGGTAGTTGTAGGAATAAACTCCTTTATACCTTGCATGGCATCTCTGGGACACTCAATTATCTTTAAATCTTCCATATCTACTAATATAGTAATTAGGACTTGCTTTTAAGAAGTTCAGCATTGATTTTTCGAATGATCTTAGGTCCTTCATAAATAAATCCTGTGTAGAGTTGAACAAGACTTGCTCCTGCAGCTAATTTTTCTTGAGCATCCGCGGGAGAGTGAATACCTCCAACTCCTATGATAGGAATCCTTCCATTCGACTTGTCAGTGATGTATTTGATAACTTGTGTGGAACGATCCTTTAAAGGTTTTCCTGATAATCCTCCAGGGCCGAAGTTTTCTGGACTTTTCGTTTTTAAATTTGATCGATCTATAGTTGTGTTTGTAGCGATGATTCCTTCAATTTGAGTAGACTCCACTATTTCTATGACATCATCAAGTTGTTCATTCGTGAGGTCTGGGGCTATTTTTAATAAAATTGGTTTCTGAATCTCTTTAAGTGAATTCTTTGCTTTCAGTGTCGATAACAATTCTGTTAGTGGTTTTTTATCTTGTAAAGCGCGAAGGTTAGGAGTATTCGGAGAACTAACATTTACTACAAAATAATCGACATAAGGATGTAAAGCCTCAAAACTGATTACATAATCATTAACGGCATCTTCGTTAGGTGTATTTTTATTTTTACCGATGTTTCCACCAATGATAACCTGAGTATTTCTCTTTTTGAGATTCTTGACCATTTCTTCAATACCACCATTGTTAAAACCCATTCGATTTATTATTGCTTCATCTTCTACAAGCCTGAATAGTCGCTTTTTTGGATTTCCTGGTTGAGCCTTTGGAGTTACTGTACCTACCTCAATAAAACCAAAACCGCAGTATGCGAGCTCATTGTATAATGCAGCATCTTTATCAAATCCTGCTGCTAAACCTACTGGATTTTTAAATGTCAAACCAAACAGTTTTGTCTCAAGTCTAGGATCCTCAAGTACATACCATTTTTTCCATAGCCCTTTCATTCCAGGGATCTTAAGCGAAATCCTTATCATTCTAAAAATAAAATGGTGTACCTTTTCTGGGTCAAATCGAAATAATAAGGGTTTAATAATGGAATACATATTCTACAGTTTTGACAAAAATAGCAATAAAAAAAGGTGAGGGGGAACCTCACCTTAACTGAAAGTATGTTTTTCTAGAATTTCGTTCTTCCTTTCCACTTTATTCTGCTACTTTTTGGTTTAGGATACGTAATGTTTCGCGTAAGCGTAACGTTCGCAAACAAGTATGCATCATTGTCCTCAGGATTTCCTCTTTGTTGACCTGTAGTAAACCAACTGTGATTTTCTATTGCTGGATTTGCAGCGTAAACTGCATCATCACTTACCTGAGCTGCCAAAACAGAAGGGTCGTAATAATCTGTTGATACATCATCTATGTAATCAGTAAATGTTTTGTTGTAAGAAAGCTCTAATCCGATTCTCCAGAAGTTTCCAATTCCCAATCTGAAACCAACACCAAAAGGAATAGCAAGATTAATTCTACTGTATTCATCAACACCGTTTGGCAATCCTTGACCTTCGGTACGAAGAGGTCTTAAATTTGTCCAGTTACCATTAATTTGAGTTTGTGGATTGAAATAGAATCCACTAATACCGGAGAAAAGATAAACTACATCGGCTTTAGGTCTTGCTCCACCTAAACCCTTAATTTTATAACGTGCACCAACACGTTCATTTGCGAAGATAATGCATTCAATTCTCTGAGATAATTCAACGATTGGAGATCGAAATGATAGATTTCGACTTCTTCTCACAATTTCATCGGTATTTGCATCATCACCATTGACCAAGCCGAAATACAGTTGAGTACTTGTAGCCCACATTGGGTGGAATCTAAACCGGTAGCCAACACCAATGCCCGGTCTCGTTGCAGGCCAGTCAAGGTCAATAATTGAATTTTGAGATCCTATTTGATTCAATCCTCCCAAATCTCCAAGAAATTGTGTTGCACCTAAAGCAAAGTATATTTCGTGCTTATTCATCGACCAATTTCGAGACGAGTTAAAATTAGAAGCAAACTGCCCGAAACCATTGAAAGAAAGGCAGACTGCCAAGGTGATAATTAAATATCGCATATGTCTAGATTGAATCATCCATGTAATATAACGCCACAAATTTAAAAAGGTTGTCTGAATTACGCAAAGAAAAGTTATAAACTAAATTCATTAACAGATTGTTAATAATATTCCGTGGCTATTTCCTTTAACTTTATTTACAGATTTCAAGTGTTGCATTATTAACAGTTTCACTAAGGAGTATTTCAAATTCATCTTTGTTTGTCTTTTTGTAAATAGTCACAGAAGTTGCTATTCCAGCTCGTTCTAGGATTGTATAGTCAAGTTTTCCATTAAGAGGAGCTCTTAGATTCAACGGGTAACCCTTATCAAATTTCAGTTCAATTTTATATTGGTTGTTTTGCAGATGAATTTGTTCTTGTCCAACATTGATCAATTTTATTTTACCTTTTTTCCAACTCTTAAATAGATGTATTTCACCATTCATGCGAAGAAAACCAATGTGAACGGGTATCTTCCAGAGTAACCATTTTGGTTTTGCTTTAGCAAACTGTACACTTACTGTTGGGTTCTTAAAACTTGATATATGTCCCCAGAAATAATCTTTCGGAAAGGATGTCCCCCAATTTTTATCAATATATCCTGAGTTATCCTGGAATTTAAGTGTTTTTGATTTGAGCTTTGCTTCTCCATTGACCTCGAGATAAGGAGAAATAATATCGTGTTTACATTCAACAAATGGAACAAAAGTCAATGCACCCATGATACTTGGATTAAAAAAAGAACGATTCCACAGCTCGAAATTAGAGAATGAAAGGTTGATTTCACAATCCTCCTCTTTAATATCTATTCCTTGTTGCGTGAATGTATTTTTACCCACGGAAAAATTAAATGTTTCTTTGCTTGTCTTTAAAGAAGATAAAGGATATTCAAAGTAGAAGGTCTTCGATAATTGAGAACTGACTTGAATAAATGCGTGCGATTTAACTTTTGATTTCGCAAAACCACAAATGATTACAAGGGTAGTGCCATCTGCAAGTGCTGTTTTGAAATAAAACCCTTCAAATGAAGGTCCATTCTTATGCAAGAAGTGGAAATTGTTATGCTTTAGAGCAGAACTAGTATTGTTTATTAATTTAGACACAAGATTAGAACGCACTAATACTTAAATTGTTCCATCTTACTGAATTTGCAATTCATTAAGATTTGCATACACGCCATCTTTCATTTTTATAAGTTCCTCGTGCTTACCTTTCTCAACTATTTGACCTTTTTCCATCACTAGAATGGTGTCAGCCTTTCTAATAGTACTGAGACGATGAGCAATGATGAATGAAGTTCTATTTTCCATTAAGTTGTCAAGAGCTTCTTGAACTAACCTTTCTGATTCAGCATCGAGAGCGGATGTTGCTTCATCCAGTATTAAAATAGTAGGATCTTTAAGGATAGCCCTTGCTATAGCTACTCTTTGCTTTTGTCCTCCTGACAGTTGAATTCCTCGATCACCCACCTCCGTTTCAAATCCTTCAGGAAATTCCTTTATGAAGTCATATGCGTTCGCCTTTTTCGCAGCAGCGTCGATTTCATCATTTGATGCTTCAGGATTACCAAATGCAATATTGTCGCGAATAGTACCGCTAAACAAGATTACCTCTTGTGGTACGAAAGCCATCTGATCTCTTAAGTATGCTATATTGATGTCTTTTACATCCATATTATCAACCGTATAATCTCCATTTGTAGGTTCGTAGAAACGAAGGAGAAGTGATGCTATCGTAGACTTTCCAGCACCTGATGCACCAACTAATGCGATTTTACCACCGCTATCAACCTCGAAAGACATACCTTTAAGTACCTCAACATCTGCACGCTCAGGGTAGTGGAAGTTTACATTTTTAAAACTAACTTTTCCTTTGATCTCAGGCTGGTTCTTTCCTAAGTAGATATCTTTCTCGGTAGATTCATTTATCAACTCCATAAGGTGCTCTGTTGCACCAATTGCTTTTTGCAAAGAAGCATAGAGGTCTGGTATAGATCCGATACTTGCGCCCATGAAAACTGTAAACATTACAAAAGAATAGAAGTCTTTTTTGTCCAATGTTGCATCAGGCCCAATCGTCATATGTAGTCCTTGCCAAATAATAAAAACAATTGCTCCAAAAAGACACATTATGATAAAAGAAACAAAAACACCTCTCCAGTTTCCACTTTTCACATTGAGTCTCCTAATCTCTTCAATTGTTGAACGATATTTATTCATCACAAATAACTCATTCGTAAATGTTTTTACGTTCGTGATACCCATAAGATTCTCTTCGATGATCGTATTAGAATTTGCCGTAGCGTCTTGTGCCTGTTTACTTAGCTTTCTTATGAATCTTCCGAAAAGTACAGCAATAACGGCCATCACAGGAACGGTTGCGAGCATGATCAGTGCCAACTGCCATGATACAATAGTGATAAAAACGATAGAACCAATGATTATGATAATTTGTCGAATGAATTCAGCAATTGTGGTTCTTAAAGTGTCCTGAACTAAAGTGATGTCAGATGATAGTCTACTTGTTAATTCTCCCACCTTATTTTTGTTGAAGAAATTCATCGGCATATAAATAAGCTTGCTGAACGCATCCTTACGTATGTCTCGCATTGTATTCTCCGTGACTTTAGTAAAAAGTACGATACGGAAAAAAGAAAATACACTTTGCAGTATAAAAAGAAACAATAGTAAAAGGGCTACTGTATTGATATTGTCAAAACTCAGGTTCTCGAGAAGTGCAGTGTCTGTTTGGTTTCCAACTGGATTAGATGTTTGATCTCCGCCCAACAGCTGACCGAGAAGGTAAGGGAAGAAAAGTCCTGCGGACGAGGATAGAATTAAAAATACCCATCCTACAATAAATATTCCTCTGTATGGTTTAAGATATTTGAAGATCCTTTTAGCCTTTTGAACAGAGTCTTTACTCAATTTTACGCGTTCTTTCTTTTTTCCTTTGGGTCTGAACATGTGTATCTACTTGTTTTTAATGCTTGCAAAGTTAATGTACTTGAGCAGGTAAAAAGAAAAAAATAAATAATTTTGCCTTTCTGTTTTGAATAATTCAAAAAACCTTTATCTTTGCCGTCCTCAAAAGAGCTAATAGAAAAAAATTATATAGGTCATGAAAAGAACGTTTCAACCATCACAAAGAAAAAGAAGAAACAAACACGGTTTTAGAAGTCGTATGGCAACTAAAAATGGTCGTAAAGTACTAGCGGCTCGCCGTCGTAAAGGGAGAAAGAGAATCAGCGTTTCTAGCGATAAGTTAGCGAAGCGTTAATATCATACTTTAATGTTACTAGAAGTCCATCACGAAAGTGGTGGGCTTTTTTTGTTTGTCAAAGTTTTTAGTGTTCAAAGCTCATCTAAAAAAACTTTGAAACCTTTTTGATGAGAGACTTGAAAATTGATGGAATTAACGCTACTTTAGTGGCGAAAAATAATTAGCAAAAAGATGAACTTACACGAATATCAAGGAAAGTCAATTTTAAAAAGCTTTGGAGTAGGAATACAGGAAGGCGTTATCGTTGAAAAACTAGAAGACGCTGTTTCAAAAGCTAAAGAATTAAACGAGAAAACAGGAACAGAGTGGTTTGTTGTTAAAGCACAAATTCATGCTGGAGGTCGTGGAAAAGGGACAGTGGAAGAAACTGGGTCTCACGGTGTTGTTTTGGCTAAAGGAATTGACAAGGTAGAAGAAACAGTGAAAGGGATCTTAGGTGGTCACCTTGAAACTGCGCAAACAAACGGTGTAGGTAAAAAGGTTAATAAAGTAATGCTTGCTGAGGATGTTTATTATCCAGGTGAAAGTGAGGTTTCTGAAATCTACATGTCTGTATTGATGGACCGTGATAAAGGTAGAAACATGATTATGTATTCTACTGAAGGTGGAATGGACATTGAAACAGTAGCAGAAAATACTCCACATTTAATCTTTAAAGAAGAAGTAGATCCGCGCGTTGGTTTGGAAGGATTCCAAGCTCGTAAGATTGCATTTAATCTAGGTTTAAGTGGAAAGGCATTCAAGGAAATGACAAAATTTGTTACAGCTCTTTATAATGCCTACGAAGGATGTGATGCTTCAATGTTTGAGATTAACCCAGTATTGAAGACATCTGATGATAAAGTGATTGCAGTTGATGCGAAAGTAACACTTGATGATAATGCATTATTCCGTCACAAGGATTACGCAGAAATGCGCGACAAGACAGAGGAAGATCCTGCAGAGGTTGAAGCTGATGAAGCTGGATTGAACTTTGTGAAATTAGATGGTAATGTTGGTTGTATGGTAAACGGTGCTGGTCTTGCGATGGCTACAATGGATATCATAAAGCAATCAGGTGGAAACCCTGCAAACTTCCTTGATGTTGGAGGTACTGCAGATGCTGCTCGTGTTGAGAAAGCATTCGATATCATTTTGAAAGATGACAATGTGAAAGCAATATTGATCAATATCTTTGGTGGTATTGTACGTTGTGATCGTGTGGCACAGGGTGTTGTTGACGCATATAAGAATATGGGGAACATTCCAGTTCCAATTATCGTGAGGCTTCAAGGAACTAATGCTGTTGAAGCAAAGAAGTTGATAGATGATTCAGGATTAGATGTTCACTCAGCAGTTCTTTTGCAAGAGGCAGCTGATAAAGTGAAAGAGATTTTAGCATAAGCTAATAACATAATATAATAGGAGGGAACATGTAAAAAGTGTTCCCTTTTGTATTTCGTGTAATGAATTTGTTGAAACAAAATATGATAGTATATAAGTCAAAGGAAGAGATTGAGATCATGCGTGAGGCCGCACAGATCGTGAGTAGAACTTTAGGTAAAGTAGCTGAAGCTATCGAGGTTGGAGTTACTCCATTAGAGTTAGATAAAATCGCTGAAGATTATATTCGTTCTCAAAATGCGATTCCAGGCTTTCTTGGCTTATATGATTTCCCGAACACATTATGTATCTCTATCAATGAACAAGTCGTTCACGGTTATCCTACGGATGAACCTTTGAAAGATGGAGATATCGTTTCTGTAGATTGTGGAGCCATTTTCGAAGGTTATTATGGTGATCATGCCTATACTTTCCCTGTTGGAAATGTAACTGAAGATAAATTAAAGTTACTCAAGGTGACACATGAGTGTCTAGATATAGGAGTGGCTCAGGCAATTGCAGGAAATAGAATCGGAGATATTGGATTTGCTATTCAAAACCATGCAGAGAAACATGGTTATGGAGTAGTTCGTGAACTCGTAGGTCATGGACTTGGAAAAACGATGCATGAAGAACCTCAAGTTCCTAATTATGGAAGACGAGGTCGCGGAAAAAAGATCAAAGATGGTTTAACAATCGCTATAGAGCCGATGATCAATATGGGGACAGAGCGCGTAACCTATCTTGATGATAATTGGACAATTGTCACTGCAGATGGCAAGCCAAGTGCACACTTCGAGCATGATATAGCTGTTGTTGATGGAAAACCAGAGCTACTTTCGACGTTCAAATATGTTGAAGATGCATTAGCGAAAAAGTAAGTAATGCAATTGGGGAAGATTGTTTCTGTCGCTTGCCTAACTTATATTGTTTACGGTATAACTAGTGCTTTTCAGCTTGGTACGTTTCTGCCTCCAGTTCCTTTAAAGCCCTTTATGTTTTTATTGTTTGTGGTCGCAGGGGTAGTCTTCGCGGTTCGTTCAAAGGCAAAGCTTTTATCTTATGTGCTGCTTTCTTGGATAGCACTGTATGCTTTAAATAGTCATGCCTTTTTGGAGGTATCTTTGAAGTTTGATACCTTACTTTTTTATGAAGAGCAGGTTTCGATATACATTTCACTTGTCATGGTACTATTGTTTCTGTTGTACAATGCGCTTCTTATACTCGGGGGAGTCAAATTAGATAAACGGTTATGGTTATTATTCATACCCTTATTAGCCATACTTGCTTTTCACTTTATAGAGAGTACTCTTTTTCCATTTAGCTATGTCATTTTAGGATCTGCAATACTCTCATATATGTTAGAGATAAAATTAGAAGAAAAGCTTCCTGATCTATTCAAGTTAAATTCAATCTTGTACGGTGCAGCGATCATTGAAGCTGCAGAGATAGTCTCTATGCAGCTTTAATTGGCTTTCTTAACAAACTCAGATTTAAGAGCCATAGCACCAAATCCTTTAATCTTACAATCAATATTGTGATCTCCGTCTTTTAACTTAATATTCTTGACTTTAGTGCCAGCCTTAATAGGTTTTGGGGCGCCTTTAACTGGGAGATCTTTTATAACCGTAACGTCGTCTCCATCTGCAAGTATATTGCCATTGGCATCTTTTATTGGAGCTTCATCAGATATGCCATCCTCATTGTGCTCACTCTTTTCTGACCATTCATGTCCACATTCAGGGCAAATAATTAACATTCCTTGTGGGTAACCATAAGGTGAATTGCATTCTGGGCATTTATATTCCTTTTCCATGAAGCAAAGATAAGATGTCTGAGCAAAAGAAATATGAGATTTGTTAGTTTAGTCTATTCGAATAGTGATGATTGTAAATTGCTTTTATTTTTTTAGCAAAAATGCATTGATTAATGCATTGATTTTATATTTTTGCACTCCGCAACGAATTATTGTTGTGAGCTATTTGAAATAAACGGTGAGGTGGGTGAGTGGCTTAAACCACATGTTTGCTAAACATGCGTACGTTAACGCGTACCGGGGGTTCGAATCCCCCTCTCACCGCAAAATGGTTGTCCCCAAAAGAAATTAGGGGATGAGAACCCAACGGGGTTCGAACCGCAGCGGAACAAAGTGAAGCGGAGCTCAACGACCAGAGGGAGTTAATCCCCCTCTCACCGCAAAATGGTTGTCCCCAAAAGAAATTAGGGGATGAGAACCCAACGGGGTTCGAACCGCAGCGGAACAAAGTTGATTTTTGTACTTTGTATTTGACTGTAAAACAAGTCGATGCTAATAAAAGCGACTTTTTTGCCAAAAATACATTGCTAAGCGAAAAAAGCTTGTTATCTTTGCAGCCGCAATCAGATGTTAACCAAACATTTGATTTTTGAAATAGAAAACGAACTCATTATAGTTCGGGGTGTAGCGTAGCCCGGTCATCGCGCCTGCTTTGGGAGCAGGAGGTCGCAGGTTCGAATCCTGCCACCCCGACAAGGGGATGATTCATTTCATCCCCTTTTTTTAGTTTTAGACCTATTGGTCGAAGGACTCTTTAAATAACACCAGGTCGCGTAGCTCAGCTGGATAGAGCATCTGCCTTCTAAGCAGACGGTCACAGGTTCGAATCCTGTCGCGATCACAGAGCCTCTCTTCGGAGAGGCTTTTTTGTTTTACAAAAACCACCAAAAGCCACTAAATAAAAGGGATACAGACAAAAGACTGCAAAAGGTTAAAATCAACCAAATGCAATCAAATACAAAAAAACTGTCAGTAATTCTGTCACCTATATTTTTTCTTACTTCGTAGGTGACAAACTGAGATTCCGACCAGTAAAATCAAGGGTTTTGACTTTTACTAATTTTACTCAATCACGTCATATTTAGAGATTTTTTGTCACCAAAAAATACAGTTATGATTAAAAACCAAAAAATCACCGTATCCCGAAGAATCAGCTCAAAACCATCAGCTGACGGCAAACACCTCATCTACATCAGAATCTTTGTAGACGCAAGAAAAAGCGAATTATCCATGAAACACAAGATCTACAAAGAGCAGTGGGATCACATCAAGAAAAAAGTAAAACCTACATGCAATAGTGCAGATCACATCAACAGCTACATGAACACCATTGAATCAAAGGTTTATGAAGCATATTATCAGTTAAGAGGAGAAGGACAAGAGATCACACCAAGAATGCTCAAAAACAAGATCCTAGGCAAAGACCCTCAAAGCCTATCCAAAGAAAAAACACTCCTCTACGCATTTGAATGTCACAATAAACAAATGGCAAAAGAAGTAGAGATCGGGAAATTCGTAAAGAAAACCCTCGAACGTTATAAAGTCACCAAACGAAAAATAGAACGCTTCCTAAGAAAACGAGGAGTTCAGGACATCAAACTCAAAGAACTTAAATTAGGCTTCATCAAAGACTTCGAACTCTTTCTCATGACAGAATATGATCTTCAGTCTAATACAGCCCATAAACATATCAGAAATATTAAGAAAGTGATCAACATGGCACTCGGTCTCGACTGGATACAAGTAGATCCATTCAGACAGTTTAAGTGTCAATACAAAAACCCTAATCGTGAAGTCCTGACCAAAGAAGAAATCGAGATTATGATCAAAAAGGACCTCAGGAATAAACGACTCGAACAAGTTCGAGACGTATTCATTTTCTGCTGTTATACTGGATTCTCCTATCAGGATCTCTACAACTTTAAACACGATGCACTAACTCGAGGAATTGACGGAGAATACTGGCTTTCTACGAACCGTCACAAAACAGGTGTAAAAGAATCGCTTCCTCTACTTCCGGTAGCCCTGGATATCGTTATGAAATACCAAAATGATGAACGATGCATCAAACGAGATAAACTTCTTCCAGTACTTACAAACCAATGTTACAACGCCTACCTAAAAGAGATCGCAACAATATGCGGCATCAACAAAAAGATCACCTCTCACATCGCCAGGCATACATTCGCTACTACGATCACCTTAGCCAATGGAGTACCCATCGAAACCGTAAGCACAATGCTTGGCCATAATTCGATCCGAACGACTCAAATCTATGCCAAGGTAGTTGAGCAGAAAGTATCTGAAGATATGAAGGGGCTTAGAGATAAGCTGTTTGGTAACGCTGAGAATCAGAAATCGAAAAAGTCTGGTTAATAATATCTTTCATATATTTAACTATGATCAATTTTGTAAAATATCTAGCTCCCATCATTTTAATCACATTTATTTTGTCTTTGGAAAGTTGTAATTCGAGTCAAAATGAGATCGAAAGATCTAAGGGAAATGAGAAACAATCTACTCAAACAGTTCAATCGAAGAATTCTATTGATTCAGCAGAAGTACTAAAAACTGAAGATGCTCCAGAACTGAGAAAAATCGAAACATTTTCGAGCATTGTAAAAAGCGAAAGAGATAAGGTTTTTAAGAATAAAATTGAACAGCAAAGTCTAACATTTACTCATGAATATTCAATCAATAGGTATAACTACCTTAAATTTTTAGACGAGGAATTTGGTATAGACTCCGTATACTTTTTACATGTGGATAATTTCCAATACAGAAACCCATCTCACTTTCCATTGCATTCAGCGATGTTAATCTACTTGGAAAACAATGAGGCTAAAAGAGTCTTAGACACCTTGAATTTAAACTGGAGAGATCACGCACGTGATGTGGAATCCATCTTTAAATCTGGAGGGATTGCTTTTGAACTCGAAAATGCACTTTGTTTATACGCGGTGAATACTTGTGGTCCAGGATACAGAAACTTAAAACGAATTGACTCGATAATTCGTAAAGATGTTTTCAACGACTCTTCATTTTACAGACTTCATGCAGGCTGCGGTATGGGACCATTCCGACAACTGAATAATTAGTTCTTTATCTCCCGACCCCATTTGTCAAACCCCTCCATTAAATTTGTAGCATAACGACACGATATGCAATCAACTCACCTAGAGTTTGAGATCTTCGAAGACATCATCAACGGAGACCTCGAACCCATCAAGCTATTCAACGATAGGTTAACAATGGTATACACCTATCTAAAAGAACAACACGATCAATGCCAGGTCACAACCTTTACAAAGTTCAGCACACGAACACAAGAACCTGCCAAGGATCAGATCATTCTCCCCCATTTACATCCACTCTCCTGTGAGTACATCAATCAAACGACGATTCAGGGGATTTGCTCATTAACCGGAACAATTCATGAGGAGATCAACAAGATCAATAAAGATCGATCATCACAAGATATCATTCTGATCAAACAGAAGAACCATCACCTCATCGGCGTAATGCATCAAAAAGAATGGGAACAGCTTGATCCATACCTGGTCAAATTCTGTTACTATCACCTCATGCTAACCAGCTATGTCAAAAACCTCAAGCGCAGCTTGTTCAATGAACTTTACAAACTGGATGATCAATGCGTAAAAAGAAGAGTAAACCGAACACATACAAGACTCATCAACTTCTGTGATCAGGTAATTCATAAATACGATCTATCCACGTCAGATCTTAAGCTAAAAATAAAGACATCATATACCGATAAAGACTGTATGGCCATCGTATACCTGCACCTAAACGACTTGATCAATTTTTTAGTCAATGACTACTTTTACTACTTGCATGCAGAGGCACACGTTCCCTATAATGCTGAGATCTTAAGAAGATATCAATTACAAGAAACTGCTCGAAAAACAATCAAGATCATTAAGGCAGCTTCGATCGATCAGGACCTTAAAAAAATAATAGAACATACGATCAAAAAAGTACTCAATCTGGATACCAGGAACAGAATCACCTATTACGAAATTACGTATTATTCGCACCTAATCAATGAACTGCATTATTTCCTATTGAACTGCAAAAAGGTCAATGATAATAGCCTGACTGATCGACTAATTGAACTGGGATTCAACCACTATGTATTCATTAAATATGTTACAGATAGTATAGAAAAAGAAGCAGATCAAGTCTCAACTGAAGTTTATTTATCACAACTTATTGAACGACGTAAAGAATGGGAACAGTGTATTCTGTCTGAGAATAGAATTTTCAACAAAGACCTGGAGTCTGCTCACACTGCGTTGACGAACTGGATCAACAGTGAAATAGAATTCAATCAATACAAGCTGGAAGAAAATAGTAGTAAAGATGAAAAAGAGAAGCTTGAAATTGACCTCAGTGTTTCTCAACTAGCGTTAATGACAAGGTTATTTCATGAAGTAACCATGAATTCAAATACTTCAATCAGTCAGGTGGCTTCTTATGTGGTTGATAATTACAAAACACAAAACAGTGCTTCTATATCACTAAAGAGTTTCAAAAACAACCTCTACAAATTGGAAGATAGCACCATCAGTGAAGTAAAGTCAAAGTTGATAGAAATGGTGAACAGAGCCAACGATCTATGAGTGCGAAAACTCCTTGATCTTTTGAACGGCAGACTCAACAATGCTGTTCCATCCTTCTTTCTTGGAAAGATCTTCGACTTTCCAGGAAAGCAATTCTGCAGGATCATTAAATCCATGAGTAAGTAGGAAAACCGTTACTTCAGATAATTCCTCGGAGGTTAAATAGTATTTGACCAGCTTCAGTTTCATTCGGGCTAAAACAACTAGCGTGAGCCGATCTTGTCGGTCGCATGGTACCGCCAGATACCAACCCCCAAACAATCTCATGCCCACGCCGTAGCTGGGCGACAAGACTATCCTCTTAGGGGGTAATTAAAAACTGGCGGTTTTTGCAACCCAAAAAATAGCTTCTCGCTACAATTCTTTATATGTATTCACAAATTTAACCAAATATCACGAACTGATCAGGTATAAATTTTTTCGCTCTATCCATTGAAAATTGGGGGGTGGTTCGGGGGTGGAACCACCCCGACCACCCCTAAAAATGAAACCAATTCCTTCACTTTGTAGCGAAACTTAAAATTTAATGCCTTATGGAAATTTCAATTGTAACACAGCAAGATCTGCAGGAACTTAAAAGAGAACTACTATCATCTATTTACCAGCTCAAAGAAGACCTGCTTCAGCAACAGCCCGTTCAGGAAACCGAAGTCAAACTGCTTAAATCACATCAGGTTCAGCGTATGCTAAGTATATCACCAGGTACACTTCAAAACCTCAGAGTGAACGGAACCATCCCTTACTCAAAAGTCGGAGGAGTCATCTTCTATGATAAAAAAGACATCCTCAAGATCATTGAAGAGAACAAGCGTAACGCATAATAACAGCAGCTATGGTGAATTACATCCATCACATCGAAGGAGCCATGGACCAGTTCAGAACAGATCAACGCATTACACCGTGGCATATCAGTCTTTACTTTGCCTTGTTTCAGATCTGGAACAATGTCAGGTTTAAGGAGGAGATAAATATTCGTCGTGAAGAACTCATGGAACTATCCAAGATCGGATCTGCCAATACCTACACCAAGTGTTTAAAGGAACTCAGCCAATGGAATTACATCAAATACTTACCATCCAAAAGCCGATTCAAATCCTCAAAAGTTCACATGTACAGATTCGATAATACACCTGATACAACACCTGATAATACAGCTGATACATCACCTGATAAAACACCTGTACATCTCGTGCGACCTTTCTTAAACACTAGTAAACATATAGAAAACAATAGTAAACGTAAGGGCGTATCGCATACGCCCGATGCGTCCAGTAAGGGCGAATTGCATTCGCCCTCCTCCTCATCAAAAAAGAAAAAGTTTAAACCTCCAGAGCTGCAGGAAACCAAAACCTTCTTCCAGGAGAACAAATCAACTGGCCAAGAAGCACAGAAGTTTTTCAACCATTTCGAATCCAACGGCTGGAAAGTCGGAGGCAAAACCCCAATGAAAAATTGGAAAGCCGCTGCACGCAACTGGATCCTCCGATCCGATCAATTCAACGGCAAAAAACAAAACAGACTCCAAACCAATGAAAACAAAGACTACGACATCCCCCTCTGACCAAGTACGGGCGTATAGCATACGCCCCACAGATCACGATTCACGAATCACTTCAGTGAGACAGTCCCGATCCATCGGGACGTCTTCGAACTAATCCCGAGAGTGAAACGAATCGGGAAAAAAACTGATAACTAAAAATGAAAAAACCCTACACCCTCCGCAACGGCCAACGCATCTTCAACTTCAAACAAACCCTGCTCTTCATCCAGGACATCGGAAGAAAGAAGTACGGCCCCACATTCAAGATTCATCGCGAAGACATAATCACCCTTCACCGGTTAATCATCTACATGATCCACGAAGAAGAACAATGCAAAAAATACGGCATTGATCTAACAAAAGGAATTCTCCTCATTGGACCCATAGGCTCCGGTAAAACAACCATCATGACAATCCTCAAGCACCTCGTATTTCCAAAAGACCAATACATCATCAAATCCTCACGAGACATCGCTCTGGAATACCAAAAAGAAGGCGTCGATATCATTCAACGCTACGGAAAGAAACACACTAACCTCTTCATCGACGATCTCGGCATCGAAAACAATAGCAAATTCTATGGCAACGAATGCAATACCATAGCTGAAGTCCTTCTACAACGCTACGAACTCCTGACACACCATCAAGTTATTACCCACGCCACAACGAATTTAAACGCAAATGAACTTGAAGAGCTTTATGGAAATCGAATAAGATCTAGGTTAAGGAAGATGTTTAATTTGATATCGTTTCCTTCCGGAGCTAAGGATAAGAGAAAGTGAAACTTTCTAAGATCTACTAATAAAGATCAGGTTGCAATGATTATGTATTATTTCATTTTTAACCATTAATAGGTCTTTGATCCAATTAATAGTTAATACTAAACTGAATTTTTTGTAAAGATAGTTCACATTAAATGTGTTAGAACCAGTAATCTTTTTATTTACAGATTTTTATATTACTTTAGACGTATTATTGATGTAAAGTCTTATGGATAATTTAACCACTATATCACTTCTTTTATTTTTTTATGCGTTTAATACTCTTGGTCAAGAAGAATTCTCGTTTCAATTGAACTTTGAAGACTCACAAGGCAATAAAGATTCAGTAATAGTTGGGTATGATGATAGTGCTTCTGATGGTATTGATTTTACTTTTGGCGAGCAGAATATTATCTCCCAGTCTTGGGATACTATTTTAGACGTTCGTTTGAGCGAACAGTTATCGTATCAGAACAGTCTTGCACCAATGCCAACTCCTTCATTTCATACTAAAAAACAGGTGGTAGAAAAAACTTGCAATAATATATTTGAGTTTAATGTTACTTTGAATTTAGTTGCGACATATTATCCTATTGAAGTGTCGTGGGATTCAACTTTATTCGTTTCAGCTATAGATACATGCCATACTGGTTCTCTCTTTACGACATATGATTATTATCAAAATGATGTTGGTTCTGGGTATGCATTTTTTGCAAATCAAAATAGTTTAATGTTATATGATGATCCAGGATACCCTTTTTACATCGATGATACAATCAATGTAAACCTTCATTGGATCTCCTTTTCAAAGGAACAAGTAATGTCAATAGAAGAAGAGATTAACTTTAAGGGTGATGAAGATTTCATTATCTATCCAAACCCAACTCAAAGCTATGTCAATATTATATCTAATAATAAAATTCCCCTGAAAAATGTTAGACTGACTCTTACAGATCCCTTAGGGGTAGTATTGAGAGATGAACCATTGAATTCTTCCAAAATAGATTTATCTGAATTTGGTAAAGGAATATACCTAATTCAACTAATTTATGCTAAACAAGTAAAGAGTTTTAAACTTAAAATAAATTAATTATGAAACCAAAATCTAATACTAGAGGGATCTTAACAATAATTTTATTCTTATTAATTCAGGTATCATATAGTCAGATCGAATCCTCGTGCATTTTTGACGATGTCGTCAATTCTAATCCATCTTCAAGAGATTTAACTTGTGATAATAACTCACCTGATTTTTCTAGTAAATATAACAATTTAGAGTTCTATATAGACAATTTTTCACGTTTGCCAGAAATTGTTTTGCCAGTTAATATAATTGTATGGCAGAAAGATGGAGGAAGTGATAATTGGCAAAATACCTCATCAACTCTAGCGAGATTCAACAACATTATTAGTATAATGAATTCGAATTTAGGTAATATTTGTGATAATAGTAAGCCTCCTAATATTCCAGTGGTAGATTTCAGTACTACTAAAATTCGGGTTGTATTAAAGGAAGTGCATTTTTTTGAAGATGATGATATGTGGCTTTATGGCTCTTCAGGAACGGCTATAAGTGATGCAATTATGGAAAGCGCACTAGTTAATCAAGGTGCTGGCGATTTAGTTGATGACTTAAATATTAATATAACAGGTGGATCTATACCTGGAGCAGCAGGAAGAGTCAACAGGTTTCCTTTATTAGGTAATACGTCTGTGGACCAATGTATTATAACATTTTTTAATAATCCACCACCAAATTCAGATCCTTCTTCTGACGATTATGATTTTGTATTTGGTAACCACCTTGTTCATGAGTTAGGTCATATATTAGATCTGAGACATACATACTCTTCAAGTCAGTGTAATCAGAACTCACCTGATTATTTAGATGATGTTTTCGGAGTAGGTCCAAGCGTACTTTGCCCTTTCGATGGAGATTGGTCTTGTGACTTTACTGATCCAAACTCATCTTGTACAAATAATGTAATGGGAGGCACTAATAGTAATTGCTATTTCTCACCTAAGCAAATTGCTAAAATGCATCGAGCCCTAGCCTTGAAAACATGTAGGAAATATGTACGCTGTGATCCTCCTAGTAATGAACCTTTAATGATCAGTTCCAATGAGTTTTGGGATTTTGATATACAATTGTATCAAAACCTTGTTATTGAAAATGGTCAGCACTTAACTATATCCTGTAAAGTGAGTTTTCCATCTGAGGCTAAAATAATTGTGAAAGAAGGAGGGAAGCTGACAATCGACGGTGGAGTTGTTTCCACTTTTTGTTCAGGCTTCTGGAATGGAATCGAAGTACATGGTAATTCTCAGCTAAGTCAAAATACCGCAAATCAGGGTGTTGTTGAGGTAATAAACGATGGTATTATCGAAAATGCATATGACGGGATTCGTACGATTAAGGAAAGACAAAACGGATCATTAGATTGGTCAAAAACCGGAGGAATTGTTAGAGTAAACGGTGCAACCTTTAAAAACTGTAGAAGAGGTATAGAATTCATGAGTTATCACAACCTGACACCCAATGGAAATGAATCGAATAATGTTAGCTATATTTTTGATGCCGAATTTATTACCACCGATGATTATTTAGAAGGTAACTCACCCTATACAGGGGTTTCTCTCTACGATGTGGTGGGAGTAAGAGTAAGGAACTCAATCTTTGAAAATCAAAGAACTGATTTAGCCAATTTACAGAATTCTAAACGTGGATCAGGAATAATTAGTGTTGATGCTAATTATAACGCTACGTCCTCTTATAATTTCAACACAGGTGATCCAATTTCTGGAACGGAAAATGAATTTAGAAACCTGTATTATGGTGTTATGACTTATGGTGGAACGGGTCGATCTGATGTAAAAATCAATGACAATATATTTGATCAATGTGTTTATGGTGTTGGTCTTATGGGGTGTAATTACGGTATAATTGGTCGTAATGACTTTGATCTGTTGAGTTTTAATAATGACCCATTAAACCCTATTGGTTTTGGTGTATATACTGATGGTGCGTATGGATTCAATATAGAAGCTAATGATTTTACGGTTAACTCGTCTAGTACAAACGTGAATCATCAAGCCGTAAATGTAAGAAACTCAAGTAACAATGCATCAAGTGGTAAGGTTTATAGAAATAATATTAGTAATGTTTACCTTGGAACTCAAACGATCGGTGATAATTCTGCTTTAAAAGTGGATTGCAATGACTATGTTAAAGGACAGTTTAGCACAATAGACTTTAATCATGCAGACGGTGTTTTAGCTGATCAGGGTGGGATAGGTTTATTTGGTGTTCCGGCAAAAAATGAATTTACAGGTATATGTGATAATTCAACTCAAGCACAGATTTTTAAAAGTTCAAATGCTAGTCCTTTTGTTTACACCTATCAATCAGGAACCGTTTCTTCTAGTTGTACCAATTTAGGTGGGAATCTTCAATTATATTCTTTACCTAACACTAATCCATGTCCTGTATCTTTAGCGAATAATGCAATTACTGGTGTGGTAGCACGTGTAAACTTGATGAAATCTAAATTATCTGGTGTTAAAAATGACCTGAACACAGTCAGAAATACATTAAACACTGGAGATAGATCGGCACTGATTACAATTATTGAAAATGAAAGTAATGGAATTATTAAAGACTCACTGATTTCGAACTCTCCTTATTTAAGTGATAGAATACTCATTGAGTACTTGAACCAACCAAATACACCTCCTTCAGGGCATATCAAACAAGTGCTTTTAGCCAATTCTCCTTTATCTGATAAAGTCATGGAAGAATTGAATAATCTAAACATTCCTAATGGAATCATGAATCAAATCGAAAATGTACAGAATGGAATTTCTGAAAGAAGACTAAAAGAGGCGTCAGAGAGCGTATTAAATACTGATAGATTAGTTTATATTGACGCTATAGTGCAGGAATACCTGGATACGAACTGGGTGGATAGTGCAGCCATATTCTTGAATAATGAGGGTTCGGTTGAGGCTTTATGTGCTTTGGTACCGATTGAAGTTAAAAGACGAGACACGATCCGAGCTAAAGAGGTTATAGATACTATCCGATCGAAAGCATCTAAAATGCTCATAAGCAGCTCGAATTGTGAGAAAGCCTGTGAATTGAATGAATTCTGTGATTTTCAGCAATTCATATTTAAAATTGCGCTTCGACAAGGTGGTTACTTTTCCATAACTAATAATGAAAGAAATATATTAGAACAATTGGCGGTATCAGATGCAAGAATTTCGGTAAATGCTGAAGCAATTCTGTACTTCATAGATGAGCAACTACCAAATTACAAAGGAAAAGAATTAAATTTTTCTAAATCATATAATGTCAATAATCAATACGATGAAGCGATAAATGAAAAGGAGTCTACATTGTTCTCTCTTTATCCCAACCCTGCGGGAGATGACTTCGTTATTAGGATAGAAGAAGAGGGGCTTATTGATCCTGTAATAATAATTACAGACTTCACAGGTAAAGTTGTAATAGAGAAGAATATATCTTCGAACGAAACAAATTGTAAGCTAAGTAATATGGAAGGTGGTATGTATCTGGTTCATATTATAAGTGAAGGAAAGGTAAAAGAAACGCAGAAATTAATTTATGCTAAATAAACAAATAATATTTGCAAAGGAGTTAATCTTAACTCCTTTGTTTTTACTATTTACGCTTCAGTGTGTTTCTCAATACTACAATGATACTATTTCAACCCCTTTCCAACATGAAAATACCATTGCCTACAATTTTCAAGGTGAATTCTTAACAAGCGTAAATACCATGTCTGACTCTAATTGGGTTCTGAATGGGTGGAATATAATTCAGTTCAAACAATACGATAATGACTACAATATTATAAGAGAAAAAAGGTATAAGGACTCATTACATGCGTTCAATTCTGGAGTTGACTTGTGTTTTTATGAAAATGAATATTACTTTCCTGGATTTCGAAGAGACCTTTTTTTTCAAGGAAATGATAGTTCTTATATCGCCAAATTTGATGATATTGGAAACTTGATTTGGATTGTGAATTTCTTTCCAAATATACCTAACTCTAGAATAGCTTATATAAATGAATCGGACAATGGGCTTCTCATTGCAGGGGTTCATAATTACGAACCTGATTCTGTTACTCAATATTCTTTCGTGTCAAAAATCGATACAGCTGGGAATATGATTTGGTCAAAAATATTTGATGATCTTGATAATTCTACTGTTATAGATATTAAGTCAATGGAATCAGGAGATATATTAGTGAATCTCGCATTTATGGATGGACCTCAAAATATTAAAACCCGGTTATATAAACTTGATCAGTCAGGTAATATTATTTGGTCGAACGATTATGGTATAAGCGGTCCATGGTTAAATAGTATTTTCTCAACATTAGAGTTAAGCGACTCATCACTCATCTGTTATGGTGGTATCTCTGATCCCGATGGAGCAGATTTTGAAAGATCATGGCTTATTAAACTGGATGCTAATGGAAATATAATAACTGATACAATTTATAAGTTTTCGTTGAATAGAGATTTCTTTGAGCCTTCTTACAGCGTACCAATAGTAAAACCTGATGAAATTATCCTACTAGGACATTTCCGTGAAGATGGAGCCGCACAACGTCAATCGTATATTGCTAGTATTGATTATGATTTAAACCTGAACTGGATGAGAATACATGGTAGTTATCTAAGAAACAACGAATTGAGTTTTTTACATGATTTAAACAACGGGTTTTATTTAATGTCTGGACATGTGAATAATGAAGATTCAAATTCACCCGTAGTAGATGAATGGTTCATGGTAGTAGATAGTTTGGGATGCGATGTTGCAGACTGCAGTCTAGGATTGAACGAGATGAGTAAACCTCAACCTGGTTTTAATATTCATCCTAATCCTGCGCATAATGAATTATCGGTTACTTTTGATAGCGAAGTTATGAAGGATGCTTCTGTTCATTATCAAATTGTCGATAGCTACGGTAAGGTTCATCTTAAGAATGAGCTTAAAACCACAAGCATTGACCTCTCTAATTTGGATTCAGGGGTGTATTTTATCAGTATTTTGAATGAAGGAGTTTATTTAGGTTCGAGGAAATTAATTGTTCAGTAAGGGGTTAACTGTTAAAAGCAATGAAACCTTAAGTTTGCTTTTTAAGCTTTTCAATTCTTGATTTATACCCCAAATACTCCCTACGCTTTATAGAGATTGCATCACACTAGTCCAATAGAAACAAAAAGAGGAAACGAACGGGCGTTCATTTCCTCTTTTTAATCAACCTAACTTAACCACCTAAATCGAGACTAATGTATAAAACAGTTTCGATTCAACAATAGTCAAACTAAAGTTTGTTGTTGTTTGTGTTTATATAACAATTCAATCATCCAAATAGATCACCAATGGCGCTAAACACCCCAAGCAAATTGTCAATAAAACGCGAAAAAAAGTTTTTCTTTTTACTCTTTTTAGGTTGTTTTGAATCAATAGGTTCTTCCATGTAATATTAAGAAATTAGTTGTATTATTCAGGATCATCCTTCGGAACAATGTTTAAAATTGAATTCAAATCGAAGTCCTCCAGACCGAATTGTTCTAAAGTTAGATGCTCATCCTGTTCGATATGCGAAATAATCTCATTCATGACATGAAAATAAGCATCTTGAGCACCTTCAATATATGAAGCTGAACGTTCTTTATTTCCATTTAATTCAAAAGATCGATTATACAATGATTTTTCTCTCAATGCACTTATTAACGTACGAAACGAGTTGATAACATCTTGTTTACTTGCGCTCATAATTATTTAATTATAGTTCCATCCCAGGGCCATTCCGCACCTCTCAAGATTGTTAATGAAAGAAAATAAAAGAGTACTACCAAAAGCATGAAGACATGTGCCCAATACTTCCATTTCGAAAGTAAAAGGAAAAAGGTATAAAAGAGAAAGATTCCCGTTAAAATCATTAGGTAAACGATATCTCCCAATCCAACTCCAAAAGAAAGCTTACCCACCCAAACACCAGCGATGACTATTGAAACAGTCGATAAAAACAATAAATAAGTTATTAGATCTCTTCTTTTCACTATAACACAGATCAATACACTAGAACACCTTTGTTATTACAGTTTTCAATGAATTCATCAAAATCCATATTTGCTGTAGATAGATTATTCTCGACTTTCCAGATGTCTTGTGGTAATACACGGAAAGACTTACCCTTATTTTCAAACAAGCCTTGACAAAGCAATGTATGCGGTTCCTGAGTGAAAGTTAAACTGTCTGCCATTATAATGAAATCATAATTATAAAAAGGAGACGGTTCAGTCATCATCGATTTAGTAAATGAAGTATTAAAAGGACCACCTTCCACAATATGCAGATCAGCGATAAAACCTTGTTTTGATGGAGTTTTGATTTGATTTGTAATTCTTTTCCAAATGGAGTCATTTTTTGTAAAAACTCGAATTAAATAAGGTTTATCAACAGTAAATTTAATCTCACACAGCTTATAGCCTAAGTCATCATCGCGGATCACTTTATATTTACGCTCGTTAGTGAATCCAAAATCACTGGTGTAATTAATTATTAAGGTATCAACTCGAGTATCATAAGTAATACGATCTTGATTAGTTTGTGATGAAATACCTTTTTCATCGACCTGCCGAATTGTTTCGTTTGAAACAATCCATTTTGTCAGATTCCATACCGGTTGATCAGGTTTCTCTCGCGATAAGTATATGGTATCTCCAATAGATCTCGATGGAACAATGTAATAAGTTCCTTCTTCAAAAACGTTGTATGAACCTGTTTCACAGCTTAGAATTAAAGCTCCAAAACACAATGACAAAAGGATCCTATAACAAACTCGCTTAACCCACATTCAATTCAATTAGATCAATCGTTTTATCAATATACTGAGAATCATCATAATTAATCAAGTCATGACTTTTATCGTCGTAGAACTCTACATATCCACTACATAGTTCTAGTGTGAAAGTTGAGTTATTCTGAGCTTTTATGATGAATAGATGGTCTCCACTGTCACGATCCAGCGAATAAGCAATTCCATTTTTAGAAAAATAAGAATTTACGCTCTCTAGAAGAACGGATTGTTTGTGTGAATTTCTAACCATTATATCGATTTATTCATGCTAATAATTATCAAATCGTTTACGGCGCTTTCGTTTTTCCTTTCGAGATAATTCACAGCCACTTTCAAATAACACCGTAACAATGCGTATACGATCATTCATAACCTCTACATCATGAACGTTAACCACTTCGCCATCTACATTCCTTAACGTAACAGAGTAATTCCCTGCCTTCAATGAACTGGACATATTCGTATCCTGCAGTTCAAATACGACAACCTCGTCTAAATTGCTTCCATCCAGCTCAACCCGTAGGTCCTGAACTTCGCTTAATTCATTCAAATTACAATCCTGACTAATAAAAGCCTCTATCATAATAGAACCTTGAGAAAATAATTCTGTAGACCAAATGATCAACGGTATGAAAAGTATGTACCTCATGAGATTAACCAAAATTAAATCCTAAAGAATCAAAGATGAAAATAAATAACCATAACAACCCTAGACATAACAAAATAGAAATCATAACTGAAATAAAGATGCGGATTATCTTGTGTACAATGCTTGAATGAACAACACCATAATTATTTGGACTAATCCTGGCTCCAATAAATTTATACACAATAGCACTCAATACAGAAACAAAAACGACTGCTAAAACCAGAACAATTTTACCGGTTAATATGGCTGTTTGAAGAATCATTTATGGTTATTAGATCTAATCAGCACAACGAATATAAGCATTACATATCGTTATGGCAATTCACAAGTATCATATTTCGACCGGCCCAAACAAAGTCAAAAAGGAGCCCTTACGAGCCCCTTTTTAACTTTGTTTGGTGTAAACGGCGTTCAAATTAGAGGTTGTGATTTTATTGATAACCGAACATATCAGCATAACTACGGCGAACATGCAATTGGTGTTTTAAGCTTCGATGCAACATATAGAGTGATTGGTAGAAGACTAGATTTAAACAATGTAAATGATCCAGCATACACACATGAAACGTACGACACAACTGATTTTGATATTTCAACATTCAAGAATCTATATAAGGGGATATTTGCAATGAATGCAAATTCGCAATCTTCTGTTATCATAGACCATTGCAAGTTCGAAGATTCACGAATTGGGATTGATGTGAGAGCAGTTAATAATATGCAAATTACGCGGAATAGATTTGAATTTAGTACTTCTCACTCCTCAAATATTACGAAGATGAATCACGTTATCATGGAGGAGTCTTCTGCTTTTACGATAGAAGGTAATCAATTCTATAACGACGACCTTAATTCAACTACTGATGGGGTAGTTATCACAAATTCAGGGATCGAAAATAATAATGTCTTTAAAAATGAATTTGATGATGTTTATGCTGCGAATTTAGCATTTGGGAATAATACGAATGATGAGTTATCATTTAACCCTCCTAGAGGATTAGAATGGTTATGTAATAATTATAATTCTATAAAATACGACCAGATTTCAGTTTTATACAATCCTACGTTTGGAGATTTGAAAGGAGTGAAGTTATCACAAGGGAATGCAAGCTCTGGTGCTGGAAATTCATTCTCTAATGGTTTAGACGCCGGTTCAAATGAGTATCATTTTAGTTCTGAGGATCCAGATGAAATTGTTTATTTTATGTATGACAATAACAGCAGTTCTCCATCTGAAATAAATGGAAATATAATGCTTCTCGATGATGACATAGAGAATGCTTGTCAATCTAGTTTTGGAGGTACTATATTGGGTGTGTCAGGAGTGACTATGCTTAAAGAGTCAACGAAGAGCACAATGTTAAACAATCTGGATAGCTATGAGAGTTATATAAATCAGTGGACAGATACTCTTGATATACGTGTTGAAAATGCGAATACTTCCCAGTTTTATGAAGATGTTCAAAATTTGGATACAACATCTTGGGGAGAATTATATGATGAGTTAAGAGAAGCAAGTCCTTATTTAAAAGAAGATTTGCTAAAGTTGCTTGGTCAACAGTATAGTCCTCATTTCCCTCATAATTGGTATAAAACAATAATAACTGATAATATTGAAATTGCGCGATCTAACGAGTTTATGAGGTTTCTAAAAACAAAACGAGTCCCATTGCCAGATGCGGAGTATAATGAAATAGATAGCTTACGTTTTATTACAACAACTGAAAGAGGTGACATACTTAGTAATTTAGATCGATATGATTCGCGATCCACTTTGTATAATAATTTGCTCCTGACGAATGAGTATAGCGATACTTTAGAAACTAAATGGGGAACATTGGATTCTCTTGTAGAAGTAAGGACTGATGATTTATTAGGTCAGCAACGAACCGACCTCTATCTAGGAGTTAATGACGTTACTACTGCCAAAAACATTCTAAATAGTATTCAGCCGACATCGTCTGAATACAAATATGTAGAAGATCAATTGCAAGATTTTATTGACTTTAAAAATTATTTATTGGATGATGAACTGATCAATACCTATGGATTTATAGAGACATTATCTAGTCAAGACTCTGCTGATATTGTGGATTATATGAATAATAGTATTGGTTTGCCCAAAAAGCAAGCAGAAAATATTCTGTGTTTTTACTCAGGGGATTGTGATGACTTTACATACCAGTATTCATATCAGGGAAAATCAATTGATTACGATCAAGAAATTTATGATGATAATGAAATTCAACAAGTAGAGATTAAAGTTATACCAAATCCCAACGAAGGAGCTTTTTCTATCGTTACTAATGAAAGAGAGATAAATGGTGTATTTGTAACTAACTCACATGGCCAGAGAATTGAGTTATCAGAAATAGTTATTGATAATAATCAAGCTTTTATAAGCTTAAGAAACTCTATAACAGGAATATATTATATTCAGGTTCGATTTAAATCTGGTTTGATTGAAACAGTTAAATTCGCTATCTTTTAGATGTGTATAAATTATTAGGAACAATATTGATTTTAATATCTTCGACCTTTGTTGTAAAGGCGCAACTTGGATTTCAGAGGGTTTATGACCAATCGGTTCTAGATAGTTTTTCAAAAATTACAGATGTCTATTGTGATGGAGATCAGATTTATTTTTCAGGTGGAGGTTACGGCCTCAATAACAGTTTTGGTCTTCGCTTTGGAAAAATAGATAGCATCGGTGATTTAACTAATATTACCCGGTATGATATCCTTAATCATCTTCAACGTGCAATATTTAGTAATGTTGACATAGATACTAATTTTAGAGGTAACCTCGTGAATTTTTACGAAAGTTATGATATAGGAACTGGCGGGGATCATGGAGTTAGACTTATTGAGTACTCACTTAATGGAGATATCATTTTTGATACACTTTACACACACTTTTGGAGTCAAGATAGCTTATCACCTTATGACCATACAAAGTTGTTACATATCAGAAGTGACTCCACGTATTTGATCAATTTTAATCATAGAAATGAGAAAACATCCTCATCCGAGTATGAAGTTAGTGGAACCACCTTGATGAAGGTTAATTACGATGGAGATATTATGTGGACTAAGCATTATTATAATGACTTTGTAGGGGCAGAACCGCAATGGGCTGGTCAGAACATCTCAATTAGAGATGATACTATTTTTTTTCATGTAATGGAGATAAAACAGTATGGTGGTTCAGCAGCTGATCTGAGTTGGGCTCGACAGCTATTTTTAAAATTGGATATGAATGGTAATATTCTAAATCAAGATATTTTTTTTGATGGTCAAAATTGTATAGCCTTTAATAGTTCCTTACGAAACAATAATGCTGTTTATCTTCAGTACTTTGATTCGAAGGTTGAATGGAATGGAAACACTCCATATTTCCTATTTTTACCAATGCTTGCGAAACTTGATGAAAGTCACTCGATAGTTTGGAAGAGAAGCTTATTCGAGGTTTGGAATGTCATTAGAAGAAGCTTTAGTATACAAAGCATGGAAGTTATTGGAGATTCATCTCTAGTGGGTGCTCACTTCAATTTACAAGTTTATGATTCTGTTCAGGGAATCAATAAAGGAGAAGTAAGACTTTTTAATTTCAGTACTTCAGATGGTAATATAAATTGGTTCCGGGATTATCATTATTACCCTCTTAATTTCGATAACAAAGATGCTATTTATGAAATATCTGATCTGGAGATAATGTCAGATGGAGGATATGTTCTTGGGGGGAATGTTTATAATTATAATTTTGCTATTCAGGATTTGCCAAATACGTTTTCCTACTTATTACGCACTAACTGCCTCGGCTTCCTCTCTCCACCCTCTGCTCAGTTCAGTTATTCGAATTATGAGAATGAAGTACTTTTTGTCAATAATTCCATGAATGCGGGTAGTTACTCCTGGTACTTCGGAGAGGGTGATACATTGTATACAGGAGAGGACCAAGATTCTGTATACCATACGTATGAGTACGGAGGAGCATACGATGTTACGCTCATAGGTCACGGCTGTAATGGAGAAGCCGATACGGTTACGTTAACCATCGACGTAGAACAAGGAGCTTATGGAAATATAGGCGATGATTACTTTACCATTTACCCAAACCCTATTGAGAGTGGTGGATTGATCACTGTTGAAACAGGAAATGTACAGGATGCCGAACTATTCTTTTTCGATGCGCAAGGAAGGAAAGTGAAGGAGGTCTATTTACCCAACGAGAAAAGCATTTATTTCATTGAGCAAGCATTTGCCGCTGGTATTTATTCGGCGCGGTTGATTAAGGATGGCCGAGTATTGCAGGATAGTAAAATAGTCGTAAACTGATCCCTAGCAAAATTACTCTCTTTAAAAACAGATCTAATTTTTATACCCAACCTTCTTCCTCAACGGTTCAACAACTCGATCCTCAAACGATTCAATCCTCTGATCATTCTCCAACTTCCAGAAATCTTTATTTATCAAGTGTCTCCTGGTTGCAATATCAGAGTCTATGACTGGTTTGTAACTTACGAGTGCCAAAGTAGAATTTTCATTATTGAGCCCTGGTCTTGTCCAAACATAAATAGTTTCGTTTTTCACAGGGTCGTACAGTTGAATATGATACCAATAAGAACTTCGCTCAGATTCAATGGAACGTTCTTCGGGAACCTGTAATGAACTATTTTCACTTTTCAATGCTTCTAGAGCAGTGATTAAAGAATCTTCCGGCACTGAGAAATGCCAAGTTTCAGCAAATGGATAACTACCAGCAAAGCCACCAATCACCCTCCTTTTATACTCGGCGATTACGTCAAGCTCGTAAACACCAGTATCCAGTTGAATATCTACAAAAATGGCAGTATCCTGAGCTCCCATTTTAGGCCACATATTTTCGAGGGTGTCATTTGGGTTATTGCACCAGTTCTCAACATCGCGTCTAACGGCATTCTTCAGGCACTCAATTTCTCCTTCACTTAATTCATAATCACTTTCATCGTAACTAGATAAGATATTCGATATGTCCTCAGCAGTGATAGTATCATATTGTCCAAGTAAGTTTAATGTAAATAAGAGTGGAACCAATAAGATATATGGTAAGGATCGTCGCATATTGCAAAATACAAAAAAATCAGAGTGAATGTACCAACCAACACAGTTAACACCAAATTCGAATCGCATGGTATTACGATCCTACTGAGTATGACACTCCTCACTGCAATAATAGCATCCATTAGACTGAGGATAAGCCTTCTTAGCCTCTGTAACAGCAGCTTTACAATTCGCAAAATTTCCAAGATACTTTCTATTCTCAGGTTGAGGAATATGACCACATCCTTCCTTATGAACTTCGTGATCACCGTTAGCTTGAGCAATAGTCCTTACATAATAATTAGGCATAACTTTAGGTTTTTGATTCCATCTAATATTATGAAAAACAATGAAGTAAACACATCAATTTACCAAAAACAACAATCCCTCCAGGAAAAGAAAAAAGGAAATAAGGTCTTCGTCCTTGTCTTCACAGCTGCAGCATTTTTGTCTACAAGCCTAATACAAGCTCGCCTTCTCAAACCGCTACCGCGCGATTCCGATCGCGTGGTTAACAAACATTTTCTATCCAACTAGAACAGTTCTTATAAAACAGAAGGCTCGGGCTTGCATCCACCTTTCCTTAGCCGTTGCCTCAGCATTCGGCAATGCGGCTGTTCACTAAAATGTCTTTGCCTGTTCAGCCATCGCCCTCAGTCGCGGCTCCCGCTGCACCCCACTAGCTCCGTAAACTCCGCTAGACAACCCCTGTAAAGTTGTTCGTTCACATTTCGCATGCCCGTGCACCTTCGCCTAACCCCTCCTAACGTCGGGAACGGCTCAGTTCCGCACTGGGCATTCTCATGCTCCCTCACGTTCTAATCTAATTTGGGGTGCAGACGCCGCTTGTTGTCTGGCTCGCCTGCTAAGTCGCTCAGGCTTCGTCAACTGCCAGTTTTTTACCATCCCCCCAGGAATGTGCCCGCTTCATTCCTTCCTCATCCTTCGGAATCCATTCAGCCGGCACTTTAAGCATCACCTCTTAAAATCACACCCCCCTAAGCCAAGAGTGGGCTTATTTATGCTTCCATTTCATTCCACCATAAAATACCCACCCTTGAACAACGCTCTATCTTTAAATATCAAAAACCTGCGCTCGTCGCCCTTCTTACAGTCGGTCACCGAGCTTGCCGAGGTGTCAGTCTCCTTGTGTTTATAAAAAAAACAGAGGTCATTCACGTGCTCCACTTCGCTAACGCTCCATTCCACACTCCTCATATCCCCCCTTCGCTCCACTCGCGGTCGGCTCGCTTCCTTCGTGTCTAAGTTTACTTTAAATAAGAAAACATCCACTTCGAATTAGCCTGATTCTTATAGCTGAAGGCTCTATTTCCTTTTTTATTATCATATTAGTAAGTAATATCTCAGAGCTAAAATTATGAAAACAGATCACTTAATTAATACTACCCTCATTGAGTTAAAACAAGCAACTAAGCCTTATTTAATGTTTAACGATTTATCAGTATTGAAAGATCCAGATTTAGATGATGATGATAAACAGAAAATAAGATATACTTTACTGAACTCTGAACCATTTTCTAAACATTCAGTTGCAGCTATAAAACTTTCTCCTCGTGGAATAGAGATAGTAAGTAATTACGATGACTGGTATGATTATAAAAAATCACAAAAACCAAAATTTGATTATTTTAAACTGATCGCTCTTATTATAGCTGCCCTCTCTTTAGCGTGGAATGTTTACCAAGGTTTAACGAAAAACCAGCTTCGTGAGGAAAATCGGATTATTATTGACGAAAATGAAGCTCTTATCAAAGAGAACAAAGGTTTACAAAAATTATTGATTCAATGTAACTCAAAATAAAATAAAACAAGAATCATTCAATATTTAATAGTCTGCTCCTAATTTGTGCATTTTTAAAACAAAAAAATAAAACCAAAGATAGGGCTGTTCTCGGTCTGGTAAAGGTCAAGCCCTCCGGGTTTTGGTGATAAAATTTACCTCGAGCGCAGCGAGAGGTCTCGTTTTTTATCTCCGAAATTTCATATCAAAACAACCTCATCCTACTCTTTAAATTTTATAACCAAAAACCTTGACAAGCCCGTTCCTTAGCCCTTAAGGAACGGGCTTTCTTTTTTCCTTTTTTTCGGCCGTTTCCGGTCATTTTTTTCACTTTTTCTTTTGTATTGATCCCGCGGAGCGAAGCGACAAGGAGCATAATTTTTAAAACCATAATTATGCTTAATCAAAAAATCAAAACCTACAAAGGAGGCCAACACGGACCAAATGACCTATTCATCCTATCCAAAGGATTAAACAGCGGAAAACCACTCGAAAAGCCATGCCCAAATTGCTTTATATGCGAATGCGACTCACCAGAAGAGAAAGAAAAGATTTACTGGCTACTTTACGCATTATGGCAAGGAAAAAAGTTTCAAGCACCCCTGGTTGGATCCGTGATCCCTTTCATTCGAAAAAGAGACCTCATCAACCTCATCGAAACCGGGCTGCAAGCAGCACTGGAAAACCCCAATAAAGTAGGGGAGGTTTTCCGAAAACTACAAACCCTCAAACAACAAGAGCTGAACTACATCAAGATCCAGCAAAGCCTATCACAACTCAAGTGCGTACTCGCCAATCAACTCATAAACTCTAAACCCTAAACTCTAAACCCTAAATTCTAAACCCTAAACTCTAAACTCAAAAAATATGTACCACATCAATCCAGCATGCACCAAAAACATCCTTCGAAGCTTGCCCAAAAAAGAGATCCCTGCAGAGATGGAAAAGATCAAAACGAAGATTATTGAATCACCTCCAGGACATCAAAGAGTAAAATTCATCAAGCTATACCAATACTGTGAAAAGTTAATCAGCCCCTATCGTCCAGACTAATCGAAAACACAAATAACTCCTACGGGGGTATCGGGTGGCCCGTCGGGTTCATTTGGTAGTTTCTGTCAGCAGTCCGCGAGAGCGGGCTGTTTTTTTAATTATTTAGCATATTTAAAGATATCGAAACCTATTAGATTCATTAATTTTATACTGGCACCACTCAGAAAGTGCACATAATAACTCTTAACCGAAATAAAGCATGATTCACAAGATATTACTTTCAGTTTTGATATTTACAGCATTTCATTCATACGGTCAAACTATAATTGAAGGTACTTCATACTCGCACTTTCAAATAAAATTAAGTAATGATACAATAGATTTTGTAGTAGCAGACTCAAACTTGAATGTAACTAAACCCTTATTGCTTTTTTGTCAAGGTTCACAGCCTAAACCTTTGTTTATAGACTTTGGTGAACAGGATATATGGCCTGTTTCACTCAGTAATTTCGATTTAGAAGAAATGAAAGAACACTATCATGTTGTTGTGATTTCTATGCCGAAAACACCTCTAATGGCTAAGGTTTATGATCTAAATAAAAGCTACAGCTATGTCACTGACACTTCAAGACAACATAGTTATTCGGATGAATACTTGAAAGCTGATTACTTGGAGAACTATGTAAAAAGAGCGAATGCAGTTTGGGATTATTTAAAAGATAAGAAATGGGTAGATAAATCAACGTTCGTTGTGGCGGGACATTCACAAG